>CAZRMB010000048.1:5242-11900 GCA_964600925.1 uncultured Syntrophomonas sp. | reverse complement strand
AAAGGTGGTGGTCGGGCAATGAAAAACCCCACCGAGCCGTGGTGCCGCGAGTTTTAACCTGCAAAGCAGGTGGGTGTCTTCTCGCTTATTTTTTGGGTCCCATTATTATGGGCATGCAATTCATAAGCGAAGTACAGACTCCCGTAGTTTCTGTGTTGGCAAAAACTAAAACGGCTATTCACGTACGCAGCAGGGCTGTTTCTGCTTTATTCAATTGATTTACACCGCCAGTATATCACAAATATCAGGCTGCTTCAACGAATATCTTATCCAATATTTTCCTGTCATTGGGTTTTATTTATAACATCATATGATGCTGTCTTTTTATTTATCTCTCACTTTAATAGACAATTCTCGTAACTGACGAGGGCTCACGTCTGATGGAGCATCAGTCATCAAACAGGACGCACTCTGGGTTTTGGGGAAAGCGATCACATCTCTTATACTGTCACGACGAGCCATCAGCATGATCATGCGATCTATCCCAAAGGCGATTCCGCCATGCGGCGGCGTACCAAATTCGAAAGCTTCCAGCATAAAGCCGAATTTATCTTTTGCTTCCTCCATAGACATCCCTAAAAGACTGAAAATCTTTTCCTGCCAGTCACGGCGGTGAATCCTGATACTTCCTCCGCCCAATTCGACTCCATTTAGTATGAGGTCATAGGCACGAGCCTTGGCGGCAAGAGGATCACGATCCAACAGTTCCATATCTTCAACCCGGGGCGAGGTAAACATATGATGGACAGCCACACAGCGTTTCTCTTCCTGATCGTATTCGAAGAGCGGGAAGTCTACCACCCAGGCAAAGGAAAGATCATTTTCATTGCAGAGTTTTAATCTTTTGCCCAGTTCCAGACGCAGCATTCCCAGGACCCGGGCAACGATCCCAGCCTGGTCGGCTGCAAACAGGAGCAAATCACCGGGTTGTGCATCCAACGCTTTTAACAGCGCCTGGATTTGTTCGTCGGTAAAGAATTTGGTGATCGGCGATTTCAATTCATTTTCGGCCACATTGATCCAGGCCAGTCCTTTTGCCCCGAAAGCGACCGCCATTTTTCCCAGATCATCGATTTCCCTGCGGGGCATGGAACCGCAACCTTTGGCATTGAGGGCTCTTACTACTCCGCCTGCAGCAATGGCGCCGGAGAACACCTTGAACTCAACATCCTTGACCAATGCGGTTATGTCCTGAATTTCCCATGCAAAGCGCAGTTCAGGCTGGTCACTGCCATATTTGAGCATGGCATCATCGTAGGTTATGCGGGGAAAAGGTATGGACAGCTCTATCCCATTGGAAACTTTAAAAACCTTCTGCATTAAGGATTCAATCAGACTGAATATATCTTCTTCATCAATAAAGGACATTTCCATATCCAGTTGGGTGAATTCGGGCTGGCGGTCGGCTCTCAGATCCTCGTCGCGGAAACAGCGGGCAATCTGAAAATATTTTTCCATGCCGGCGACCATCAGCATTTGTTTGTATTGCTGGGGAGACTGGGGCAAAGCGTAGAATTCACCGGGATGAATGCGGCTCGGGACCAGATAATCACGGGCTCCTTCCGGCGTGCTGCGGCCCAATACCGGAGTCTCGATTTCGATAAAGCCCTGTTCGTCCAAAACTTGCCTTATCGTGTTGACAACTCGGTGACGCAGCATCAGGTTGTCCTTCATTTCCGGCCGACGCAGATCCAGATAGCGATAACGCATGCGCAGTGTTTCATCCACGTCTATGTCATTCTCAATATAAAAAGGCGGTGTCTTGGCGGTATTCAATACTTCCATGGCCGCTATATGTACTTCTATTTGTCCGGTTTCCAGGTTGGGATTGATGGTCGCCTCGGAACGAGCGAGCACTGTGCCCCGGCAGGCCACTACATATTCATTTCTGACCGTCTCGGCCAGATGAAAAGCCGGTTTGTTCAGTTCAGGATTAAAGACGATTTGAATAAGTCCGGAACGATCCCTGAGATCGATAAAAATGAGACCGCCATGATCTCTGCGGCTGTTGACCCATCCGTTGAGGATGACTTCCTGGCCGACATTTTCCAGCGTAAGTGCAGTTGCGTTATGAGTCCTTTTCATTATGGATATATCCTCCCAATCTATTCAAGAATTGCTTTTATGGCGGCAATTAGCGTTTCATTGGCTACTTCACTTTGCTGTCGGGTCTGCATGTCCCGGATCGTTACGACGCCTCTTTGGATCTCATCCTCACCCAGCAAAATAACGAGTCTTGCTCCCATTTTGTCAGCATATTTCATCTGCGCTTTGGTACTGCGCTGATTGTAATCCCGATCCGCCCTTATACCGGCCCGGCGCAGTCCGCTCAAAAGATTCATGGCCTGGGTCTCGTATTTTTCATCCAGCAAAGCCAGAAAAACATCAATTTGTTTGGGATCGTTCATATTATTTTCCAGGTTGTTCATAGCCAGCAACAATCTTTCCATGCCCATGGCAAAACCTACCCCCGGCATATCCGGACCGCCGCATTCCTTGACCAAACCGTTGTAACGGCCTCCGCCGGCTACCGAGCTCTGTGCTCCGATTAATGGGATCATGATTTCGAAGGCGGTGTTGGTGTAATAGTCCAACCCGCGCACCAGTTGGTTATCATGTATATAAGATATCCCGGCCTCCGTCAGAATGCTGCGGACCCGGTTGTAGTGCTCACTGCATTCAGGACAGAGATAATCATACATATTGGGGAAACCCCCTATGGCCTCCTGGCAGGAGGCAACTTTGCAGTCCAGTACCCGCAGCGGGTTTTTCTCAAAACGGCTTTGACAATCGTTACACAATTTGTCTTTGACCGGACGAATATGTTCAATCAGTTTTTGCCGGTATACTTCCCGGCATTGCGGACAACCGACCGAATTAAGGTGCAGCTCGTATTCATGCAAACCCAGGTTGGCCAGAATCTCCAGCACCAGGGTGATTACTTCGGCGTCCATGGCGGGATTGTTGCTGCCGAAAGCTTCCACTCCAAACTGATGGAACTGCCGGTATCTGCCTGCCTGAGGCCGATCATAGCGGAACATGGGACCCATGTAATACCATTTAACCGGCAAAACACCTCCGGCAACACTGTGCTCAATAAAAGCCCGCACACAGGAGGCGGTATTCTCCGGCCTCAAGGTCAGGCTGCGATTGGAACGATCCTGAAAGGTATACATTTCCTTGCTGACAATATCAGTGGTATCTCCAACGCCCCGTTCAAACAGTTCTGTATGTTCAAAAATGGGGGTCCGTATTTCCGCGTAACCAAATGTTGCGGCAGTCCGTCTGATAATTTGTTCCATTTGATGCCATTTATAAATATCATCGGGCATAATATCGTACGTGCCCCGGGGGGCTTTAACCTGCATTCAACCTTCCTCCAACGTAACTATTCTTTGGATAATTCTAATTTAAGGCCCTTAGCTTGTCAACTTTACGTGCCAGCAGTTCGGGCAAATGCAAGGCGTAGCTGAGCGGATCCTTGGGAGAATGCAAATTCACCAAGCTCCAGTCTGACGTACTGACAAATTTGCTGCCGGCGCCTCCCCCCAGACCGATTATGGTCTGACGCTCTTCCATGATCTGAATATTGTAACTGCAGTAGCATCCCGGCAGTGCATAACCGATATTTTCAACATTGGCTTTCATATATTTCTGGCGGTAAAGATAGTAAGGCTGATATCCTTTTTCCTGCAGCGTCTGGCCAATATAATGAAGACCGGTCTGTACTTCCCCGACCCGTTCATTCATCTGACTTTTGCCTTGGGCAGCGGCCAAAGCAGACCCCTTTTTCACTGCCAGGGTGTGTACGGTAACATTTTCCGGTCCCAGCTCAAGAATCTGGGCCAGGGTGTTTTTATATTCGGCCATGCCCTCCCCGGGCAGGCCGATGATTAAATCCATATTTATAATAGGGATACCGACATCTCGTACTCGCTGTACTGAATTTATAATATCCGCCCGGCTGTGACGCCGGCCGATTAATTGCAGTGTGTCATCCTGCATGGTCTGGGGATTGATACAGATGCGGTTTACCCCCAATGCTTTGAAAAGTTCCAGTTTGGACGTGGACAACGTATCGGGACGTCCGGCTTCAACTGTTGTTTCCTTGACGGTGGTGGTGATACGATACTGTCCCAGCAGGTTGAACAAACTCTCCAGATCATCTTCCGCCAGAAGACTGGGCGTACCTCCGCCCCAATAAAGATTTTCTGCTTCCAGACCCAATTCATTTATACATTCACCGATTACCTCGATTTCCTGCCGCAAAGAGTGCAGGAAAGGTTTCATCTGGGCGCAATAATCAGTCAATATGGCGCCGGGAAAGGAACAATAATAACAGCGGCTGGAGCAGAAGGGTATACCGATGTATATGCTTATTTTATGTTTGGCTTGCTGCGGGGATTGCAGGTAAGGACGGTTGTTGCAGGCAATCTGCGCCAGGCGTCTGGCCACCTCAGGCTGCATGCAATAATCTTCCTCCAGCCGGACCAGGATCTTCTCCATGCTGTCACCCTGATCAAGCCAGCGGTGCAGCAATTTGAGCGGACGTACCCCGGTCAATATTCCATATGGGTTTATATTCTTGCCCAAATGACGACAGAGCAGACGGTACATAAAAACACGGGTCAGCCGGCTGATTTCTTTATCCCGCGGTTTGTCAGGATCCAGCATATACGCAGAGTTTTCCTGGCTCAGATGCGGCCCTTCCTGCAATCGGGCGTTTAAGCACAGCTGCCGGTCCGATTCGCAGCGGCTGATCTGCAAAGTGATATCAGCATCTGCAGCTCCCCCCTGATAAAGCTCATATTCCGGGAAACTCAGGCGCACCAGTTCATGCACATGCTTATATAATTCGGGCGGTTGAAGCTCCATCGCCAATCTCATTATTTTGCCTCCAAAATAACTTAATAACTTGGTGCCAGGCACCAAGTTATTAAGTTATTGTAAAAAAAAATGTCAGGAGAACAGTCCCCTGACATGCTTTTATAAACATTTTACAAAAAGGGATTGTTTTTTCTTTCAAAGCCAATGGTTGTGGCCGGTCCGTGGCCCGGATAACAGATCACATCATCTTCATAACAGAGCAGTTTTTCATTAATCATCTGAATCAGTTGCTTGTAAGACCCGCCCGGAAAATCAGTCCGGCCGATCGATCCCTGGAAAAGGGTATCGCCTACAAATATGATATTGCCGGTTTTTAAGCATATCCCGCCCTGACTGTGGCCGGGCGTATGAATAACCTCCAGTTCAACGGTATTACCGATCTTAATGATATCCCCCTCATCGATAAGCTGATCGGCCGGAGGGCTTATGACTTTATTGCCAAACATATAGGAGAAGTTGGAGGCCGGGTTTATCAGCATTTTCGCATCACCGGCATGGATCAGGATCTTGGCTCCGGTAGCATCCTTGACCCCTTTGTTGCCGCCGATATGGTCGATATGACCATGGGTATTGATAATATAAACGGCCTTGAGATCATTTTCATTTAATAAGTTGACGATTGCCCGTGGGTTTCCGCCGGGATCAATCACCGCTGCTTCGCGGGTCTCTTCGCAGCCTACAATATAACAATTCTCTCCCATGCTGCTTATTTCCAAACCTTTTAAGATCAATTTAGATCCTCCTCCTAAAATGTTTTTTCACTATCCAGTAATATTGTACAAGGACCGTCATTGCATATGTTAACCTGCATATGGGCGGCAAAAACACCGGTTTTGACGCGAATATTCTTCGCTCTGCCCAGTTCTGCGCAGAAGTCAAACATCTCTTTGGCCGGCAGCGGATCTTCTGCCTCGGAAAAACTTGGCCGCCTGCCCTTGCGGGCATCTCCGCAAAGGGTAAACTGGCTCACCAGCAACAGTTCTCCCGCCGTATCAAGCAATGACCGGTTCATTTTCCCATCTTCATCCTCAAAAATGCGCAGATTGATTATTTTATCCATCATATATTCTGCATCCTTGCGGTCATCGCCTTTTTTTACCGCCAGCAGTACCATCAGGCCCGGCCCGATACGAGCAACTTCAGCATTATCAACCACGACACTGCTGTGCAGGCATTTTTGTACTACGGCCCGCATTTATTCACCCCTTATCTCTCCCGGCAGCACCCGTCTTACTTCCATTACATCCTTCACCTTTTGGACCCTCTGTTTGACGGCCGTAAGATGATCCATATCAATGACTTCCAGTTTTAAATTTATTAAAGCCAGTCCGTTCTTGGTAACCCTTGAAAAAACTGAATTTATCTGTACTCTGGTGTCGGCGATGACATTCATGACATCGGTCGTAAGACGCGGACGATCCATGGCTTTGACCTCCAGCTCCACCACATAAATGCCGGTTTCACTGGCCCATTCCACTTCCATGACCCGATCTTTTTCGATGCGCAGATAGTTTTGCAGATTGGGACAATCCCGGCGATGCACCGATACGCCCCGGCCTCTGGTGATATAGCCCAGTACCTCGTCCCCGGGCAGCGGGTTGCAGCAGTGGGCCAACCGTATAACAACATCATCTACTCCTTTGATTTTCAGGGCTGATGTTTCCCGGTCTTTATGCACACCGGTCGGCTGGGGTACGCTTAAAACATCATCGAGCTGAATATTCTCAAAGAACATTTCCTTCATCTTGTTGATGACCTGATTTACAGTGAT
>CAZRMB010000048.1:3032-5142 GCA_964600925.1 uncultured Syntrophomonas sp. | reverse complement strand
ACGATATCCCCATTGGCCAGCTGAAAATCGAGCGGCACGATGCGTCCGTTCACTTTGGCACCGATACATTTATGTCCTACTTCGGTATGGACGCGGTAGGCAAAATCAACCGGACATGAACCTTTAGGCAGCTCAAACACAGCTCCTTTGGGGGTAAAAACAAAAACGGTATCTTCAAAAAGGTCAATTTTCAGCGATTCCATGAATTCGCCGGTATCTTTAATGTCCTGCTGCCATTCCATGATCTGCCGCAGCCAGGCCAGTTTTTCGTCGAATTTTTTATCCTTTTCACCGGTGATGCCTTCCTTGTACCTCCAGTGGGCAGCAATGCCCGATTCCGCTGTACGATGCATCTCCCAGGTCTTGATCTGCACTTCGAAGGGCTCTCCGCCCTGACCAATCAAAGTCGTATGCAGAGATTGATACATATTAGGTTTAGGGGTGGCGATATAATCCTTGAAACGTCCCGGCAGGGGTTTCCACATGGTATGAATGATGCCCAGCACCCCGTAGCAGTCGCGCACATGATCAACGATCACCCGGATGGCGATCTTGTCATAGATTTCATCAATATCTTTGTTTTGTTTGATCATTTTTTTATAAATGCTGTAGATATTTTTGGGCCGTCCGGCGATATCGCCCTTTATGCCGATCTGATCGAGCCCTGCTTCAATGCGCTTGATCAGTTCATGTACGTATGCTTCACGCTCCTTGCGTTTGGTTTTTAAGCGGCGGGCGATTTCATAATACATTTCCGGATCAAGATACAGGAAAGCCAGATCTTCGAGTTCCCACTTAAATTTGAATATCCCCAGGCGATGGGCCAGGGGGGCAAATATATCCATGGTTTCCTGGGCTATTTCCTTTTGCTTGTATTCAGATTGATAGCCGAGTGTACGCATATTATGCAGGCGATCAGCCAGTTTGATCATGATGACGCGGATATCCTTGGCCATGGCAATAAACATTTTACGCAAATTTTCTGCCTGGGCTTCTTCCCGGGAACTGAATTCAATGCGGCTTAATTTGGTGACGCCTTCGACCAGCAGGGCAATTTCTTCGCCAAACTCTTCCTGCAGGTCCAGGAAACTATAGGCCGTATCTTCAATGACATCATGTAAAAGGGCAGCACAAAGCGAAGGCGTATCCATCTCTATTTCGGTAAGGATCATGGCCACCTCAACCGGGTGGATGATATACGGCTCACCGGAAATCCTTTTTTGCCCCCCATGCGCAGCCTCAGCGTAACTGAAAGCTTTGGTTATCAAATTGAAATTGGCGTTGGGGTCATATTGCTTTACCCGGTCCAAAATTACCTGAGGTCCCAATTACATCACCATACCCGTAGAATGTTCGGCAATTGAACGCCATCGTTCCAACAGTTCCTTTTCTTTTTTGCCCTCATGGAAATAGGTTGAAAATTCTGGTTGCAGCGCTTCTTTTTGGGTCGAAAGAAAGTATATTGCCATTATACTACCGCTTTTCTGAAACTGACACAAGTCCAGGTCGGACATTATCTGCAGAGATGCCATCAGTTCCAAACGGCTGATTCCATCGTGAATCTCTTTACCCAGTCGGGTCAGGACTTCTGTTTCCTCCAGACGAAGGGTTTTACATCCGTAGCCCAATAATGAACGCCAAATACGTTCAAGTTTGGCCGTTTCAGGGTAGATACGCTGCAGATAGACCCGATTTCTGCTGATATCCTCCGCCGTAAACGCCAACTGCAGCGGCAGTTCCAAATTATCCACATAATCGGCTACGGCGGCCAGTTCGTACGCAGCAAAGGGACTGTCAAGTAAAGTAAGTGAATCGATCTCACCCAATTGACCCGGGCCGGGGGGATGGGTGCCGTCAACCAGTAACAGCCCGGAGCGGCTATGGCGAAAACGCTGACGGGAGGTTCTGCGCAGTCCGGGATCAGTTGCTCCGGCCTCCACTTCCGCCTGAGGATATTGCTGTAATATATTTTTCACGCTTGCCGGCCGGTTAACATAAATGATACTTCTGCCGGAATCAGTATCTGCTGCTTGACGCTTACGAAAATGCAGCTGGGGGCTGATGGTTATATTGAATAGGTTCAGATTTGAGCTGTTCCACCAGGAAGTAG
>CAZRMB010000048.1:0-2932 GCA_964600925.1 uncultured Syntrophomonas sp. | reverse complement strand
GGGTGTCCTTTGATCAATTCTTTTACCGTAGTTGTCAGAACCTGTTTTATTTGCGAAGAAGATTCGGTTTCCCTCACTGGCCAATCATCTCTCCACACCGGTTTGATGTCTTTGATTTTGAGCTGCAGGCTACTGCGGCCTTTGAAATTGTTCTCACTCAAATCAAAAAGCAGGTCCTGTTTGCATACCTTTAAACCGGGATGCATCATTTCAGCCCCGTTAAAAGCGATCGCCTCCAAGGAATTGGTCCCGGTCCTGAATTTAAAATGCGCCCCGTTGGTTCCGACCAGCAACATATCATACAGCGGACTGCTGCGTAAAACCAGGCTGGGGGCCGGATTCCCCTCCCCAAAAGGAGCCAGCAGTTCGATTTCGTTCCATAAATTCAGACTTAATTCCGCTTCATTAATTTCCAAATCGGCCGGATGTATTCTTTTCCCGATGGCGGGCATTTCCTGGCCCATCATATAATCCTGCAAAGCCTGCCGGAAGTGATCCAGTTGGTCCCGGTGCAAAGCCAGGCCGGCCGCCATACGATGACCGCCGAATCTAACCAGATCGCTGCGGCAGTGCAGCAAAGCAGCGTAAAGATCAAAATCTCCGCTGCTGCGGGCTGATGCCTTCCCCTGCTCCCCTTCCCATGAAATAACGATGGCCGGACGGTTAAATTTGTTGGCCAAACGGGAGGCAACGATGCCAATGACTCCTTCATGCCAGTTATCACCACTTACCAAAATAAATCTTTCCTGTTCCAAATCGGGCAGATCAAGCAGCGCCTGCTGGTAAATATTCTCTTCAATCTCTCGGCGCTCATCATTTAACCGGCATAGTTCCTCGGCCAATTGTTGGGCTTCATGCTCATCTTTGCTTAACAGCAAATCAATGCTTTTGCGGGCGGAATCAATACGACCGGCTGAGTTTAATCGAGGTGCCAGGACAAATCCGATCTGCCATGAACTTACGGGTTTGCCGCGCATACCGGTCTTCTCCATAAGCGCCACCAACCCTGGCCGGGTTGTATTTTCAAGCGCTTTCAGGCCATATTTAACCAGAATACGATTTTCCTCCAACAGGGGCACGATATCGGCTACAGTTGCGATCGCAACCAGATCCAGCCAGTCCTGTCCGGGCTCCATTCCCTGGGAATGCAATAGTGCACAGGCCAGCTTGTAGCTGACTCCGACTCCGGCTAAATTGGCGATCGCCGACAACTGATCATTTTTGGGATTGATTATGGCATTCGCTGTCGGCTGTTGCTCTGCCGGGGTATGATGGTCGGTTATGATCAAGTCCATATCCAATTGCCGGGCCAGTTCTGCTTCATTTATAGATGTGATGCCGCAATCTACTGTAATAACAAGTTTGCAGCCTTGGGCATGGAGCATATGCAATGCTTCCGCATTCAATCCGTAACCTTCGCTGAATCGATTGGGTACATAATGTTCGACCGGATAACCGAGACGTGCAAAGCACTCCTGCAAAATTACGATGCTGCACACCCCGTCGGCATCGTAATCCCCGTAAATAACGATTTTATCCCGGGCAGCGATGGCCTTGCCGATGCAGTCCAAGGCTGCCTGCATCCCCTTCATCTTCAGGGGATCTTCCAGCTTTACCAGATGGGGATACAAAAATTCTCTGGCCTGCTCGGCATTTTTATTTCCTCTTTGCACCAGCAGACGAGCGACCGGCAGCGAAATTTTAAGTTCACGGCTAATATTCGATGCCAGTTCATCATTATATGTTTTTAATTGCCAGATGCTATGCAACCTTTGCCTCCTGCTTCCGACAGCGCTAATTTTACGATTTCCTGCCGGGTATTATTTGATTATATATGAGAGACGCTTTTTGAGGGGATATTGATTCAATAAATCACAAATTTTTTTTGCTGCAGCCGGTGGTAAATTCAGACATGTATACAGAGTTTCTACATATATAATAATGTCTGCTTTTATGCAAATACTGATTTTTATAAGCATGGAAGGCACAAATTAAATATGTGGGGGTAATGTTATGGCGAAAGAAAGACATCTTTTTCCCTGCGCAAACAGCTGTTACGGTTTCTATTCCTTATATGAACATATGGTACCGCCCCAGGTCAAAAGCAAAGTGATCCTCAAGGGGGGGCCGGGAACTGGGAAATCGACCTTTATGAAAAGAATCGGCGCTGATCTGAGTGCCCAACAGATTGATACGGAATATCAATGGTGTTCATCGGACAACAATTCTCTGGATGGGGTGGTGGGGGGCCGGGGTCAGATTTGCGTGTTGGACGGCACTGCTCCGCATGTAGTCGATCCGCGTTTTCCGGGCGCTGTGGATCGGATCATAAACCTGGGCGAATACTGGGATGCGGCCATGCTGAAGGAGCAAAGGGGAAATATTCAGAAGCTGACTGAAAGCATCGGGTTGTGTTTTAAGCGGGCCTACAATCGTCTGGCGGAGTCTCAACTGGCCCTTAATGAATGGATATCCTACATTCAGGAAGCCTGTGACACGCAAGCTGTTAACCGCAATATTCTGGCTCTGGCCGAAGAATTTTTGGCAAACCGCACCAGGGGTATGGCTGCGCCCCGTCATTTGTTTGCCGGCGCCATCAGTCCGGGCGGAATCGTTTGCAAGGCCGATAGTTTGCTGGAAGGTGATTTTACGGTGCTGGGCGTGAAGGGCAGTCCGGGCGGCGGCTGTAAAGAGCTGATGCAATACGTATCTTTCCAGATCAATCTGACGGGTGTATATGCCGAGATATTCCACTGTCCCTTTGATCCTCAGAAAATTGATATGATCATCATTCCGGACGATAAAATTGCACTGGTTGATTTCTCATCTTATATCATCGATTATGAAGCTGCCTGGCCGGTGCGCAAGTTTAAACGTTTTCTGGACTTTGACCAGTTCCTTGATCAATCGGCGCTGGACTCGGGGGCCAAGG
>CAZRMB010000047.1:9437-11984 GCA_964600925.1 uncultured Syntrophomonas sp. | reverse complement strand
GTTTATCAGTCTCCGTGCCGGTCTGTTTTTCCAGATCGCTCTTGGCCTTTTCTTCCGCAGCGGTAATAGCCGCATAATGATCAACCAGACCGAAATATTGTTCGAACAGATCTTTGGCTACGTATCCGGCTGATTCACTGCCGTGTTGTCCGTATTCGATCACTCCGGCAAAGGCAATCTGGGGATCGTCTGCCGGGGCAAAGGCAATAAATACGCCGTGAAATTCACCCAAGGAGATATCGCCTACCCGTCCGGTCTGGGCCGTTCCGGTTTTGGATGCAATCGGAATATTTTCCGGGAAGTTAGTAAACAGGAAACTGGCCGTACCACCCTCTTCGGTTACTGCCTTCATGGCCTGTCTGGTCAAGGCCAGCGTATTGGCTGAAACGGATGTCTTGCGGATGACTTTAGGCTTGATCTCAGTGACTCGTCCGTTGTTTGGATCGGTAATTTTTTTCACCACGTGTGGTTCCATCAGGTACCCGCCATTGGCAATGGTGGCAGTATAATTGGCCAGTTGGAGCACCGTGTACTGATTGGAACCTTGGCCGATGGACATGTTAAACGTATCAAAAGCCTGCCATTTGGTATCAAAATTGTAATCGATCTGGTACTGGGCTTCCAGTTTGGCGCTCTCGTTTTTTTGGTCTTTCTGCAGCGCTTCGTCTTCCGTCTCGTCTTTGGCTGCTGCGATCAGGCGCTCATATTTTTCCTGCAGCTGTTTACGCAGATTATCATATTTGCGGTTGATAAGAATGGCGTTGATCTCTTTTTTCCAGGCTGGAGTGGGTACCAGACCGCTTACTTCTCCGCTGAGGTCGATGCCTGATTTTTGCCCCAGGCCAAAGTCCTGGGCGGTTTTTATAATATTATCCTTGCCGGCGCGGCGTCCTGCTTCCTGGAAATAGGTGTTGCAGGAATCGGCCATACCGCTGAAATAATTTTCATTACCGTGTACGCCTGTACAGGAAATATAAGGAGCGATCCAGTAACGGCCCTGGCAATTTATATAATCGTCGAAGGGATCCAGGTTGCCGGATTCCAGTGCCGCCATACCGGTGATCGGTTTAAAGGTCGAGCCTGGCGGATACTGGGCTTGAATGGCACGATTGATGGCAGCACCCGGTTCCATCGGATTATATTTGTCTCCGGAGGGGAAATAATATGATACCATGGAGGAGGCTAATTTACCTTTGAAATCATCCGGCCTCATAACCGGATTGCTGGTCATGGCCAGTATCTCCCCCGTTTTTACATCCAGTACAACCGCCGAACCAACTTTGGCTTTGGGATGAGCTTGCTGGATCCTTTGCAGGTTGCTTTCCATGCTTGCTTCCATAACCTTTTGCAGTTTCAAGTCCAGGGTCAGGGTAAGATTTTTACCCGGCACCGAAGACATCGTAACCAGTTCCCCCATCGGTCTGCCCTGGGAATCCACTTCCACTCTGCGTGCACCGTCTTTGCCTTTCAATTGGCTTTCATATACTTTCTCCACGCCGGATTTGCCGATCAGACTGTTGATGCTGTACTTGTCCCCGCTGGCGGCAAGTTCCTCTTCATTGATGGAATGGATATAACCCATGACATGGCCGGCCAGCGTTTCCTGCGGGTAGACTCGCAAGGGCTCGATGTTAACGGAAACGCCGGGTAACTCCTGACGGGTTTCCTCAATTTTAACGGCTAATTCCCAGGGGATATCGCGCATGATAACCACCGGCTCATAAAGACGGTATTGCTGCAGTTTGATTTTTTCTTTGATCTGGCTGGCCGTTATTTCAGGATAATAAGGCGATAAAAGCGTAATCAACTGGCCAACGATTTTCTCCTGGTCGTTTCCTTCCAGATAGCTTAGGCTCAGCGTATAAACCAGTTCATTGGCCGCCAGGGTCTCTCCATTACGGTCATATATCTCCCCCCGGGAAGCCAGGACAGGAAGCAACCGGATGCGGTTCTCACTGGCCTTGGTCTGATACTCCGCAGAATGAAAAATCTGCACGATCGCCAGCCGCGAACCAAGTACGACCAACAAAGCGCAGATGATATAAATATAGATCTTCAATCTGTTTTGCAGCGGCAGTGTTTTCATTTATCTTTCACCTGTATCCTTCAGCAGGCCTCGTTTAGAAGACTGATAATACCATAAATAAATAGGAGTGGTCAGTAATACGTTATATATAACCTGATAAAGCGTATCGATTAAAAAATTAATCGTAAGGTTAAAAGCAGCGAAATAAATCAAAGCAATGACAAGCAACAAGAAGGCATTCAACAAAGAGCCCATGATTACACTAAATATGCCAACCGCTACATTTTCCGTAAAAACACGGTGTTGCATTCTCCCGATAATATAGGCAGTCACTGATTTGCTGATGGCATTCATCCCAATAAAACGCCCCGTATAAAGATCTTCCAGCAAACCACAAAGCAGCCCGTAACGACCTCCTTTGTCGGCGCCGTTCAACAGGGCGTAAAAAATAACAAAAACCAGCACTAAATCAGGTACTACACCTTTTATACTATAACTGGCGAAAAAAGTGGACTGGAAAA
>CAZRMB010000047.1:2285-9337 GCA_964600925.1 uncultured Syntrophomonas sp. | reverse complement strand
AAATCAGGTACTACACCTTTTATACTATAACTGGCGAAAAAAGTGGACTGGAAAAATATAGCCAATAAGGGCAGGAGGGCTAATACAATAAAACGCACGTCAGTTACTCCTTCTGTTCCTCAGGAACATCCACCGGAGCATGGATCTGTGTGATCACCATCACTTCCTCCAGTTTGTCAAACGCAACTGCCGGGGTAATCGCAGCCGTCAGCAACAATCCGTTGGCTTCTTTTTTTACGGATTGAACATACCCAATCAGAATCCCCTTGGGATAAAATTGTGACAAACCGGAGCATACCACTCGTTCATATCGGTTGATTTTTGAATAATAGGGGATATTGATCATCCGCAGCGAATTTGATTCTCCCATCCCTTCGATGATCCCCTGCGTCTCACGTGTGTTTTGAACAATTGCGCCGACCGCCATTTCGCGATCGGTGATCAAAGTCACCTGGGATGAATTAAAGCTTACATTGCTGACTCTTCCTACCAGTCCGTCAGCACTGATCACCGGCATCCCCTGGCTGATCCCATCCCTGGTACCTTTATCTATGGTAATAAATCTAAACCAGTTGTTGGGCTGGCGACCAATTACCCTGGAAACGACCAAATCGTATTGTTCCTGATTGACTTGTTTGTAATCAAGCAACGTTTTTAATCGCTGTGCTTCAGCCTTAAACTCCCGCAACTGCTGGTTTTCCAAACTCAACTTGTCATTTTGCGCTTTTATTTGCTTAAGCTGGCGGGCTAATTCCTGTTTGTTCTCCAAACCTGTGCTCACAGAAGATAGACCCCTTTTCAGCCCGCTTAATCCATTTTGCAGGGGGGTAAAACTTTCTCGCAGCAGTTTTTCTGCCATGGTTATTTCGGTTCGGGTGCCGGGACTGAAGTGCATCAGAATCAGGAAAATCGCCGCCACCACCAGTAAAACCCAAAAACCTTTTTTCCCAACAAACTTAGACACAGTTTTTCACCCGGCTAAAATGTTTTCTTAACGGACACCAGCACTTTTTTAAGATGCTCAATGTTTTCCAGCACCACCCCGGTTCCCCGGGCAACCGCCAGCAGTGGTTCTTCACATACATATACCGGTATATGGGTTTCATGCGCAACCAATTTATCCAGACCTTTTAAGAGCGAACCTCCCCCGGCCATAACAATTCCCCGATCCATGATATCAGAAGCAAGCTCCGGCGGAGTTTTTTCCAGACATTCCTTGATCCCTTCCACGATTTGTTCAACCGTTTCTTTTAGCGCCAGTTGAATTTCACTGGATGAAATCTCAACCGTTTTGGGCAAACCGCTGATCAGGTCGCGGCCCCGGATTTCATAAAATCCCTCCGGTCCGTCCCACAGCGCTGAACCAATATTAACCTTTATCAACTCCGCACTGCGTTCGCCGATCAAAACATTATAGGTCTTTTTCAAATGGTTGATGATGGCACTGTCCATACTGTCACCGGCTACCCGGACAGATCTGGCAGTTACAATACCGCCCAGGGAAATAACGGCCACTTCAGTCGTGCCGCCGCCTATATCAACGATCAGATTGCCGGTCGGTTCATGTACCGGTAAGCCTGCACCAATAGCCGCGGCCATCGGTTCTTCGATCAGGAAGGCTTCTTTGGCTCCTGCCGCCATTGCCGCCTCACGTACCGCTCTTTCTTCAACGGTGGTACAGCCTGTAGGTATGCTAATAATAATACGCGGTTTTACAAACATGCTTTTTTGCACCATGGCACGATTGATAAAGTATTTCAGCATGGACTGGGTTACGTCGAAATCAGCAATAACTCCGTCCTTCATCGGCCGTATGGCAATAATATTGCCGGGTGTCCTGCCGATCATCTGCTTGGCTTCCTCGCCTACCGCCAGGACCTTGCCGCTCTGGCTCTCAATTGCCACTACTGAAGGTTCCCTGATGACAATGCCTTTTCCTCTGAGATGTACCAGTGTATTGGCTGTTCCCAAATCTATACCCATATCTTTGCCGAATATCATTTCTGTATTGCCTCCTTAAATACTTATATTGCACCTTTTTCTTTCATACTGCAGTAACTCTTATGACCGATAACCAAATGATCGATCAGTTCAATTCCCATGATTTTGCCTGCTTCAGCCAGCCGGCGGGTGATATCGAAATCCTCCCGGCTGGGGGTCGGATCACCGCTGGGGTGATTATGCGCCACAATAACAGATGAAGCGCTGCATTTTACTGCCAGTTTAAAAACTTCCCGGGGATGGACAATCGAGCTTGACAAGCTGCCAATGGATATGACTTCTTTGTTTATAAGCCCGCCTTTGCGGTCCAGATACAGACCATAGAGATGTTCCCGGTCCAGATACCGCATTTCTTCCATTAACAGCCGACTGACATCTTCCGGTGAATGGATAAAATCTTTTATTTTAACATCAAGAGCAGTACGCCGGCCTAATTCGATGGCGGCTTTTATCGTAACCGCTTTGGCCGGACCAATGCCTTTGATTTTGATCAGATCTTCAAAATCTGCTTCTCTGATATTACGCAAGCCCTGGAAGTGAACTAACAACCGGTTGGCCAGTTCCAAAGCACTAACATTTTTGGTTCCATTGGCGATAATGATCGCCAGCAGTTCCGCTTCGGAAAGATTTGCTTCCCCATGAATACTAAGTCTCTCCCGGGGACGCATCTCCGGGGGCATGTCCTTGATCCCAAACTGGTAATCCATCAGGCGTTTCCCCTCCCAGTAAATGTACGCCCTGTTTACCCAGCATGATATAAAGTCTGTTTATAGGCAAACCAACAACATTAAAATAACATCCTTGAATTTTTTCTATCAGCAGGGCCCCTTTTCCTTGAATGCCGTATCCGCCTGCCTTGTCCACCCATTCTTCCCAATCCAGATAAGCATTTATTTCCATCGGATGCAAAGTGCGAAAATACACCTCAGTTATCTCAACCTCAGTATCACAAATTCCTCTGCCGCTGTCCAGAACACAAAGGCCGGTCATAACCTGATGATGCCTGCCGCTTAAAAGTGAAAGTTTATTATAAGCATCCTCCCGGCTGACCGGTTTTCCCATAATATGCTCATCCAGAACGACCATGGTATCGGCAGCTATAATGATGGATCGCCGATTTTCCCTGGCAACCTGCTCGGCCTTGCGCCGGGCCAACTGTTTCACCAATTCAGGAGCAGCGCATTCTTCCATTAATTCTTCATCAATATCTGCCGCGGCAACAACAAAAGGCAGACCGATTTGTTCAAGCAACTGCCGCCGGCGTGGTGAGCCCGAAGCCAAAATAATTTCCTGCAAATTTACTCCTCATCATTGGCATCCTGTTTACAAGCGTCTGTAAAACAGCCACGCTAGAACAAATCCCAGGATGGTAAAAAAATTAATATTCAACATAAACCCAAAGCTTAGCGTGAAAACATGCAGATCCATGGTAAATGTAGGTAATCCCACACTCTGCACCCTGCCCAGCAAACCAATTGCCGGCCATACTCTGACTATTGCATCCCCTATCCAGCCGCCAATAATTCCACCCAAAGCAAGTAGCAGTAACAAAAATTGCCAGCCCGGATAAGTTCTTGTCCTGTTTGTCAAGACATTTCCTCCAGTATTTTTTCAAGTTTAGCATTACCATGGTTTAAAAACAAGGACAGCAAAAAATAGAAAGCCCTCTAATAGAGAGCTTCATCCAGCAATCCTTAGTTATTAAAAGATAAATTAAAGCTGAGCACTTCCAGGTTGACGGAAAGATCTACATTGCGCAGGATCACTCCCGCCGGCACCCTCAATACTTCAGGAGAAAAGTTCAGAATCGCTTTAACTCCGGATTCCAGTAATTTATCTGTAACTTGCTGAGCAGCCTGTGCCGGCACCGTAATAATCCCGACTTTGACGCCGTATTGGCTGATTCTTTCCTTCATTACATCCATTGGCTCAACGGTGATATCGGCCAATTTTTTGCCGATCATGTCACGGTTGGTATCCAAAACAGCACATACTTTAAATCCCCGGTCGTTGAACCCCTTGTATAAAGCCAATGCTGAACCTAATTTGCCGGCTCCGATGATAATTACATTCCAGGTTTGGTTCAGGCCTAATATTTTAATGAGATGTCCATAGAGCTCACTTACTTTGTAACCTACTCCGCGAGTACCGAATTCTCCAAAATAGGCCAAATCTTTTCTGACCTGAGCAGATCCTACCCCAACTCCTGCTGCGATCTCACCAGACGAAATGGTTTCTACTCCCTTTTCCTGCATCTGCATTAAATAGCGAGAATAGATCGATAATCGCATTACAGTCGCTTCAGGAATTTTATAGACCTTCAAGTCGTCCCACTCCTTTAATTTCAGAATCTATTATTCTTATTATGTTATTTAATTGCCCATAATGCAATTAGTAGTATATATTATTTCCGTAATTTTAGTATACATCAAGCCTGCTGACGATAATTCTGCGTAATTATGATTTTAATACGATTCTGTATGCCCTCCATTTAATAAACAACCGGACAAAAATAAAAAAACTCGGCCGGGCCGAGGATGGTGAAGGCAACGCCTTCACAAATAAAATATCAGTGATCATTAATTTTTTTTCGTTATCTGAAAACAGCGGTTATCAAATTGTAAAAAATGAAAGCAACTGTCGCTGCCAGGGGAATGGTTATAAACCAGGCAGTAACGATCTGTTTGGCAATATTCCATCTGACCCCTTTCATTCTTTTCGCTGCGCCAACCCCCATTATGGAAGATGATACAACATGCGTTGTGCTGACCGGAATACCAAGTTTGCTGGAGACAAAAATGACCAGAGAAGAAGAAAAATCTGCTGCAAATCCGTTGATCGGTTCAATGCGGAAGATCTTGCCCCCCATGGTACGGATTATTTTCCATCCCCCCATGGCTGTTCCTGCCGCCATCGCCACCGCACAAGCAATTTTCACCCAGAGCGGGACCACAAAACTGGTCAGAATACCCGCGCTAACCAAACTCATGGTAATGATCCCCATGGTCTTCTGGGCATCATTGGAACCATGGGCAAAAGACGCCATACAGGCAGTAATGATTTGCAGCCGGCGAAATTGACGGTTGGTTTTTGCCGGTGAAGATTTCTTAAATAACCAGAACAGCAGATACATGATCATGCTGCCAGCCACCAGACTGATTACCGGCGTTGTCAGCAAACCGGAAAATATCTTGACGAATCCGTCCCAGCTGACTTCACTGGGTCCGAATCCTGCCATGGCAGCTCCGACCAGTCCGCCGATCAAAGCGTGGGACGAACTGCTGGGAATACCGAAATACCAGGTGAAAACATTCCAGAATATAGCTCCGATCAGAGCCGCACATAAAACCTCCGGAGTTACGACTTCCGGTTTGATAATTCCTTTGCCGATGGTTGCTGCAACGGCGGTCCCGCTCAGCGCACCCAGAAAATTCAAAGTAGCGGCCGTCATAATTGCCGCCCGCGGACTTAACGCCTTGGTGGAAACGGAAGTAGCGATAGCGTTGGCTGTATCATGAAATCCGTTAATGTAATCAAATGCCAGACCTAAAACAACGATAGCGATTACCCACGCCGTACTAAACATATTTAACAGCTATTCCTTTGATTACGTTGCTTACGGTTTCACAATAGTCCAGCGTCGTTTCCAGGTGTTCATAGATTTCCTTCCACTTTATGATTTCGATAACATCTTCCGTATTTTCAAATAAGTTGGCTATGCCGGCACGATAAAGATTGTCACCTTGATGTTCAAACGCTCTGATCTTTTCACATGATTCAATGATTTCACGGTGATGTGCTCTTAATTCTCTTAGTTTTCTGACCGCAAATTTGATCTCTTCGGTTGCTTCCCCCAATACATTCACCA
The DNA here is from genome assembly GCA_964600925.1 of uncultured Syntrophomonas sp. Lineage (GTDB taxonomy): Bacteria > Bacillota > Syntrophomonadia > Syntrophomonadales > Syntrophomonadaceae > Syntrophomonas_B. Next base: position 3,468 of record CAZRMB010000047.1, on the reverse strand, counting down.
GGTCGAGTACGTATTTTTCTCTGGGCTGACCGACTTTAAAAATGACCACTTTCTCCATCGTTCCCTGGATATGATCCAATACCCGGTTGAGCGCCTGCGCCAATAACAAGATATCCTCACGATCAAAGGGAGTGATAAATGAATGGTTGATACGTTCCATCGTTTTTAGAAAAATATTATCCCCGTGGTGTTCTACTTCATTAATTCTTTCCAGATTCATGGCAGGATCACTGCGATCCTCAAAAAAAGCCTTTAGAATTTGGGCAGCTTCAGATATGGCTTCCGTGCTGTCTTCAAAGTATTCGTAGAATTGTTCATCCTGAGGCTTTAGTTTGATACCCAATTCTATTCCTCCCTGTTATTTTTCTAATCCTTCCTTACACTGTCATTATAACAACTTTTAATTTTTACATTGTTAACAAACTGTTAAATTATTTAGAAAATATCCTCTCGCTTCTTCCAGTACATAAAAAGAACCGGTTATCAACAAATATTCATCCTCTTGCAGCAGCGTTAAGCCTTTTTTTACTGCAGCGGTAATATTTTCTAGCTCAAAGCACGGTTTATCCGGGAATTGTTGCTGCCATAACAGTGCTGTTTCATGCCAATTGCGGTTACGCTCCCCCAGCGGTTTTGTAAATACCGCCCGGCTGCATAACGGCCCAATACATTTGAGGCTGGCAGCCCGGTCCTTGTCGTCCAGCATACCGCACACCAGCACCCTCTTCCGGCCGGGCAGCAATTCCTGCAGGGCATGGGTCAGCGCTTCCGCTCCCTGCGGATTATGGGCTACATCACCAATAACCAGCGGTATGGTCTGCAAGATTTCCAGACGTCCCGGCATTTTCAATTTGGGCAGTGCACGGGCCAAATCCTCTGTCTTTACCGTAAATCCCTTTTCCAGCAATACTTCAATGGCCGATACGGCACAAGCCAGATTGCGGAGCTGAAAGTCACCCAGCAAAGCAAAAAGCTGGTTCTGGAGTATAAAATATGATGAAGACAGGTTGATAAATTGCCCCTGCAAGTCAGGCGCATCAACCCGTTCGGCCATGACATCTGCAGCTTTGACCAGCGGCGCCCTGAACTGCTCCGCCTGTGCTGCGATCACCTTTCGCGCCTTTTCCGGCATGGCGCCGATAACCACCGGAACATTTGCTTTGATGATCCCCGCCTTGTTAAA
>CAZRMB010000047.1:0-2185 GCA_964600925.1 uncultured Syntrophomonas sp. | reverse complement strand
AAAACGTTCCTCATAACAATGCAGGTGGGGAGATGAAAATCGCCCCACCCTGTAACCTGCTGCACTGACAATATCAGCAATCATCAACGATGTTGATCCTTTGCCGTTGGTTCCGGCTACATGCGCCACCGGCATATGCTGCTGCGGATCATCAAACCCGGCCAGGAGCGTCAGGATCCTTTCCAGACCCGGTTTGCTGCCGGGAGCAGACATGCGCTGGAGTTTTGCCTCTATCAAACTTTGAAAATCTCCAGACGTTTTAATATACCCTCTTTCCGGCTTTTGAATTCCTCTATCTTGGCTTTTTCCTTGCTGATGACCTCGGCAGGCGCCTTGGCGGTAAAATTCTCATTCTGCAGTTTGCCTTCCGACTTGCTTAGTTCTTTTTCAACCGCTTGCAGATCCTTTTCCAGACGGCCTACTTCTTTGGCAATGTCGATCATTCCCTCCAGGGGCACATAGATTTCCGCGAAACCGACCAAAGCGGATACTGCCTGGCGCGGTTTTTCCGGCAGGCTGGCTGTTACCGACAACTCGGCGCGAGACATATTCTCAATATATTCACCACAGTTTTGCAGCAACTGCAGGACTTTCTCATCCGATGCCACTACAATGGCAGGAACGACGGAGGACGGATTGAGATTGAATTCCGCCCGAATATTGCGCAGGGCGCGGGTAGCAGCCATAACCACCTGCATTTCTTCCAAAGCTTGCGCATCCAGCCGGTTTTCATCTTTAAGCGGCCAGCGGTCCAGCATGATCGATTCATTGTGACCGGGCAGCTTCTGATAAATTTCTTCCGTAATATAAGGCATGAAAGGATGCAACAGTCGTAGAATATCCATGTGCACCTTGCGCAGTACGTTTTGAGCCACAGCTTTTTGGCGCGGATTAGCGTTGCGCCCCAGCCGGGGCTTGGCCAGTTCAATATACCAGTCGCAGAAGTCATCCCAGATAAACTCATACAGCCCTTTGGCCGCTTCGCCCAGGTCATACCCGTCCAACAGCCGGGTGGTTTCTTCTATCTTGAGATTTAATCTGGATAAAATCCAGCGATCCGCCAGGGTAAGTTCTTCCGGTTTGATTTCTGTCTCTGTGAAATCTTCCAGATTCATCAGTACAAAGCGGGAAGCATTCCATATCTTGTTGGCAAAGTTGCGGCTGTTCTCCACCTTGTCCCAGTGGAAGCGCACATCATTGCCGGGTGTGACTCCGGTTATCATGGAAAAGCGCAGCGTGTCAGCGCCGTATTTTTCAATCACCTCGATGGGATCGATACCGTTGCCCAGAGACTTGCTCATCTTGCGGCCCTGACCGTCAAGGATCAGGCCGTGGATATTCACCTCATGGAAAGGCACCTGCCCGGTGTGTTCAATGCCGGAGAAAATCATGCGCGCCACCCAGAAGAAGATAATGTCCCGGCCGGTCACCAGTACCGAAGTAGGATAAAAGTCGGCCATATCTTCTGTTTCATCCGGCCATCCCAGGGTCGAAAACGGCCACAGGGCACTGGAAAACCAGGTATCCAGGACGTCCTCATCCTGCAACAGATCACTGGAGGAGCAGGCTGAACAAGCAGTGGGATCTTCCTTGCTGACAATGATTTCTCCACATTGCTGGCAATACCAGACCGGAATGCGATGTCCCCACCACAACTGCCGCGAAATACACCAGTCGCGGATGTTTTCCATCCAGCTTATATACGTTTTGGTAAAGCGTTCCGGAATAAATTTGATTTCTCCTGACAACACCTTGGCAATGGCCGGTTCGGCCAGTGGCTTCATGCGAACAAACCACTGTTTGGAGATAAGTGGTTCGATGACCGTGTCGCAGCGCTGGCAATGACCGACCGCATGACGATGCTCTTCAATTTTCAGCAGATAGCCCTGCGCTTCCAGATCTGCAACGATCCTGCGCCGGCACTCATAGCGGTCCAGACCCGCATAAACTCCTGCCATTTCACTCATGGTACCGTCCAGACCAATAACCACGATTTCTTCCAGATGATGACGACGTCCCATGTCAAAGTCATTGGGATCATGGGCAGGGGTCACTTTGACCGCGCCGGTACCAAATTCACGATCCACATAATCATCGGCAAAAATCGGTATGCTCCTCCCCATCAGCGGAAGAATGACATTTTTGCCGATCAGATGGGCATAGCGCTGATCTTCCGGATGAATGG
>CAZRMB010000046.1:6973-12270 GCA_964600925.1 uncultured Syntrophomonas sp. | reverse complement strand
TTACTGATTTGCATAGAGCAATCTTTGGTTTTTATCGCTCTCAAAGGTAAGATGGGCTACCAGAAGGCTGCGCGCGATCACCTCAGCCATGCGGTAAACCAGGAAGAGTCTCGTATTCTGCAACACCATCTGCTCCAGATATCCGCCCACATTTACAACGCCGGAAATATGAAAGTCCCCCACTTCGGGCAGATCTTTGTTTAAGGCTGTACCCGGTTTCAAACCGCCCTTTTTTACATTGATAAAACCGATCCGGCTGGAGTTGCCAAGACTGGCATCAATGGCCACGGTCAGAGGATTTTCGTAACGATCGGCAATTTGCCGGGTAAAATCTGCAAGATTGGTGGCGTGAACCGGCTGTTCCAGAGTTCCGTAAACATGCGGGTGCATGGAGGTGGATTGCAGACGGGTGCCTACCATCGGCCCCAGACAATCGCCGGTAGCCCGGTCGGTGCCAATACAAACATATACAATGTCTTTTTCGAAAAGGGGATTCATATTATTGAAATGGGCATAAACCATCTTTTTTATATGGCTGAAACAGGACGGGTCTTCATAATGACAGGAGAAATGATTCTCCTGATCAGATGTAAAAATACTCATGGCAACCCCCAAACAAATATTTATATCTACTTTTGCCATTTTGGAGCCTTTTTATGCCGTTGCCGGGACAAAGATGCGAAAAAAGGGCAGGTGAAATATATCAAGAAACAGCTGGTCATAACCATGGGATATCTTGGGGCGGTGATCGGAGCAGGCTTTGCCTCCGGGCAGGAAATCGTGCAGTTTTTTGTCAGCTACGCAGACCAGGGAGCAAGCGGAGCTGTTTTGGCCACCGTTCTGTTTGCTGTTTTCGGAGGGATGCTGCTGTGGACGGCACACCGGGAGAAGATCAGCAACTATCAAAATATGCTGAGCTATTTGTTCGGTCAGCGGCTCGGTAAAATAGTGGATTTCCTGCTGGCCATATTTTTATTCATGGGCTTAAGCACCATGCTTTCCGCCAGCGGCGCGGTTTTCTATGAGCACTTGTATCTGCCCAAGTATGCCGGCATTCTGCTGGCTTTTGCCGCCATCGTCATCGCCCTGGCGGCAGGAAAAAAGAGTCTGGTTTTTTCCTACAATTTGCTGGTGCCGATAAAAATCGTATTGCTTTTGATCATATCCGGATATATTGCTTTGTTTGCCGGGGATGCCCAGAGTGCTTTCAGTTCCACTTATATTCAATCGTCCGGGAAAAATGCCTGGGTGTTATCCAGCCTGCTCTATGTGGCCTACAATTTCTCGTTAGCCATGGTGGTGCTGACGGAGTATCAGAGCGTCAGCAGCAGCGGCGACGGGATCAAAGGAGCGGTCTTGGGAGGACTGGTACTGGGGCTGCTGGTACTGCTCAACTATGTCGCGCTGTGCAAATACCTGCCCGCAGTGATCCACTATCAGGTGCCGATGCTATATATTGCCGGACATGTATCTCCCCTGGTCAAATATGTCTATACCCTGGTTTTATGGGTAGGAATCCTGACTACCGGCATCGCCAACGCTTACGGATTTGCCCAGCGATTTGCCTATTTTACCGGGATCGACTATGCGGTCTGCCTGATCATCTGCATGACTTTGGCTCTGCCGGTCGCCACCCAGAGCTTCTCCAGCCTGGTCAACCGCGTTTATCCGATTTTTGGGATCCTGGGCATCCTCATCCTGGCAGGCTTAAGCTATAATTTCCTCAGGATTTGGCTGACAGGGTGGCGAAATATTTAAACAAACCGACAAAGATAATCTTCGCGGGGGAAATAATTGTGCTCTGACCGGGAAAGTTATAGGCAGGATTCATTGCAAATAATATACAATTGGCCATGACCGTGATAAACTTTAAAAAACTGTTGAAAAAGCTGGGGAGGAAATCTCTGATGGCAAATTTGAGAAATATTCCATCAATCGATGAACTGCTGGCCCGGCCGGAAATACAGAGCAAGCTTTCCATGTACCGGCGGGAATTTATTGTAGATGTGCTGCGTCAGGCTGTAAATGACCTGCGTGAGGAACTGCGCAAAGCCAAACAGACTTTTGATAAAGAACAGATCAGCCGGTTGATCCTGCAAAAAACCGAAGCGCTCTTGAACGTTGCCGTGAAAGGCAGCCTGAACCGGGTCATAAACGGTACGGGTGTAGTATTGCATACCAATCTCGGCCGGGCTCCGCTATCTGACCAGGCCTTTCAATATATGCAGGCCGCCGCGCAAAAATATAATAATCTCGAATTTAACTTGGAGAGCGGCGCCAGAGGTTCCCGTTATGCTCACCTGGAGGATCTGCTGCTCCGGCTGACCGGTGCGGAGGCCGCGCTGGTCGTAAACAATAATGCTGCCGCCGTCATGTTGGCGTTGTCGACCATGGCCCAGGGCAGGGAAGTCATCGTTTCCCGCGGGCAGCTGATCGAAATTGGCGGAGCCTTTCGCATTCCTGAAGTAATGAAAGCCAGCGGAGCCAAATTGATCGAAGTTGGCACCACCAACCGCACCTATCTGAGTGATTATGAAGCAGCTATTAATGAAGAAACTGCTCTTTTATTCTCTGCCCACACCTCCAATTACAAAATCATGGGCTTCAGTGCCGAAGTGGGACTGGAGGAATTGGCCGAGCTGGGACAGGTCAAAGACATACCGGTGATGCATGATCTGGGCAGCGGCATCCTGGTCGATCTGGGCGACTGGGGCTTGAAGGACGAGCCGACGGTTCAGGCCAGCATCAAAACCGGAGCCGATATTGTTACCTTCAGCGGAGACAAGCTATTGGGCGGGCCGCAGGCGGGAATCATCATCGGCAGGAAAAAGTATATCGACCAAATGAAAAAAAATCAGCTTACCCGGGCGCTGCGGGTGGACAAACTTACCATCGCCGCGCTGGAAGGGACGCTGCTTGAATACCTGTGCGGAGATCCCCGCCAGAATATCCCGGTCATCAGAATGCTGACCACGCACCCCGAGCAGCTCAGGGAAAAAGCGGAGCAGCTCAAAGACCTGCTGGAGCAGAAATTGACCGGCACTGCCCATATCAGCAAGCTGGAAGTGACGGCGTTGGAGGACATGGTAGGAGGAGGCGCCTATCCCACCTATAGCCTGCCCGGTTACGGAGTGAAACTGGCCTTCAGCGGCAAGAGTCTGGATACGGCCGCCAAAGAACTGCGCATGATGGAACCGGCTTTGCTGACCCGCAAGCAGGAATATGCCATGTTGATCAGTGTGCGCACCCTGCTGCCCGGAGATGAGGAAGAAGTCGCCCAACTGCTGGCCCAGGTACTAATGCAACAAGGGGACGTTCCTTTTGTTGGCTGACTGACAACTGAAAAAGCCAACAAAAAGAACGTGCCCTTGTTGGCTCTGGAGGGACAAACATGAAAAGACTGATTATTGGTACGGCCGGACATATCGATCACGGCAAGACCACCCTGGTCAAAGCGCTGACCGGAATCGAAACCGACCGGCTGAAAGAAGAAAAACAGCGGGGCATATCCATTGAACTGGGGTTTGCCCCCTTTATGTTGCCCAGCGGACAGAAAGCCGCGATCGTAGATGTGCCCGGTCATGAAAGGTTTATTCGCCATATGCTGGCCGGAGCTTTCGGCATCGATATGGTCTTATTCACGATCGCCGCCGATGAAGGCGTGATGCCGCAGACCCGTGAACATATGGATATCATCGAACTGCTGGGAGTCGACAAGGGCATTGTCGTCATCACCAAAAAAGATATGGTGGATGAAGAATGGCTGATGATGGTCGAAGAAGAAATAAAAGAATATACGGATAAAAGTATCTTAAAAGGCTGTCCCATCATCGCGGTATCCGCAGTGACCGGAGACGGGATCAAGGAATTGCTGGAGACCATCGAAAAAGTGGCGACTGAAGTTGTGGAAAAACCGGTTTTCGGACAGGCACGGCTGCCTATTGACCGGGTCTTCAGCATATCCGGTTTTGGTACCGTGGTGACTGGCACTTTATGGTCCGGCCAGATCAACGTGGGCGACAGCCTGGAACTGATGCCGGTGCAGCGTATGGTCAAAGTGAGGACGCTACAGGTTCATAATGAAAAAGTACCCACCGCTTATGCCGGACAGAGGGTGGCCGTCAATCTGCAGGGCATCGATGTCGCTGATATAAAAAGAGGCTATCTGCTGGCCAGCAGCGGCTATCTGGAGCCCAGCTACCGGATTAATGCGCGGCTGCGCTTGCTCTCCGGCAGTTCGCGTACACTGAAAAACTGGAACCGGATCAGGTTTCATCTGGGCACCGACGAAACCCTGGGGCGAGTCGTGCTGCTGGACCGGGATGAACTTCTGCCCGGAGAGGAAGCCTATGCCCAGATAGTGATGGAAAAACAGGTGGTGGCCTACAAAGGAGATCCTTTTGTAATCCGCTATTATTCCCCGGTAAATACCATCGGCGGAGGGACCGTTATCGATCCCAACGCGCCGCGGCAAAAGCGCTTCAAGGAAGAAGTTCTAAACGATCTGATGGTCAAGGAGGAAGGCAGCCTTTATGATCTGGTGCTGCACGAACTGGAGGCATCCGGGACCGAGCCGCTGACTGTGCAGGAAATCGCACGCCGCACCGGCAGCACCGAAGCCAATATCGAAACAGAAGTCCAGCAACTGCTGGAAGATGAAAAAATAATCGATACCAGCGGCAAGGGAGCGTTTTATTTCAGTACCCAGGCGGTGCAGGCCATGGGCGGGACCATAAGTACCACCATCGCCGAATATCTGCAGAAATATCCGCTGCGACAGGGATACCCCAAGGAAGATATGCGTAGCCGCTGGTTCAATCAATTAAATCCCAAAGTGTTTACCGGGCTGCTGAAATATTTTGAGGACAGCGGGCTGTTACAAAGTCAGAACAAGCTCATCACACTGCCCGGTTACAGCCCCCATCCGGGTGACAAGGAAAGCTTGATCATTGATGAAATCAAGAAAAAATTCCAGGAAAATGAATTCAACCCTCCCGGCTGGGAAGAAATCAATGCCGTCAAGGGATTGGATGAGAGCGGGCTGAATGAAATTGTTTCCTATTTAATAGACAGCGGATTCCTGTTTAAAATCAGTGATAATATATATTTATCCGTAGCTGCGATCGAAAAGGGCAAGGAGCTGCTGACAGAATATTTTACCAAAGAAAAGGAACTTTCGCTGGCTACCGCCCGGGATATTTTTAATACCTCTCGAAAGTATGCGCTTCCTTTGGTAGAATATTATGATAGGATTCGATTTACCAGAAGAGTTGGAGACATGCGCATAAAAGCCTGAG
>CAZRMB010000046.1:0-6873 GCA_964600925.1 uncultured Syntrophomonas sp. | reverse complement strand
GGAGTATAATACAGAAGAAAATTGCCGTACTTTTGAAGGTTAGACTTGTACAAATGCTTGTGAAGTACTACAATTTTTTGCAACGATATTATTTTCCTGCAGGAGTTTCCGTTTCGGGATATTGGCTATATACGGAAGCAAAAGGGGTAACTTTCACGGTCGGCCGTGATAGTAATATAAAGGAAGAAAGAGGAGGAACAGGATGAAAAAGAGCAGTAAGAAAGTAGCGATGCTGGTTCTAATGGTATTTATGCTCGCTATCGTGGCTGGCTGCGGCGGCGGAACAGGGGATAAAACCGCAGACAAAGCAGAGAAGATCAATGTAGGTATCAATGTTGAATTATCCGGCGGAGTTGCCAGCTATGGCACCAACGCAAGAGACGGAGCTGTCCTCGCTATCGAAGAGATTAACAAAGCTGGCGGAGTTCTCGGCATGCAGATCAATCCTATTGAGAGAGACTGTAAATCAGTTGCTGACGAAGCCATGAGCGTAAGTGCAGCATTGGTTGGCGAGAAAATCGTCGCCCAGATCGGACCGCTGACCAGCGGTAACGTAGCCGGCAGCACCCCGGTTATGATGGACAACAAAATTCCGCTTATTGCCCCGGCAGCAACTGCAGCCAATGTAACCGTAGACGACAAAACCGGAGCAACCAGAGACTATATCTTCCGGGTTTGCTTTATAGATCCTTTCCAGGGCACCTTGATGGCCCAATTTGCAGCTGACAATCTGAAAGCCAAGAAAGCTGTTATCTATGCTGATACTTCCAGCGATTACGGCAAAGGTTTGGCAGAATACTTCAAAAAGACCTTCACCGAAAAAGGTGGCCAGGTTATTGATGAAGAAGGTTTCGTAAAAGACGATCGCGATTTCAGAGCAGCCCTCACCAAAATCAAAGGCCTCAATCCCGATTTCATTTATGTTCCCGGTTACTATCAGGAAGTTGCTCCCCTGATCAAACAGGCTCGTGAACTGGGCATCACCGCTCCCATGGGCGGCGGCGATGGCTGGGATTCCCCTGACATGGTCAGCGTAGCCGGTGGAGCAGCACTGAACAATACATTCTTCACCAACCATTATTCTTCCCAGGACAAAGACCCCAAAATCGTTAAGTTTGTTGAAGCTTTCAAAGCCAAATACAACAAAGAACCAGATGCTTTCGCTGCCCTCGGTTACGATGCAGTACAACTGATGGTCCAAGGTCTGAAAGATGCCGGCGAAGCTGATCCGGTCAAACTGGCTGCAGCCATTGCCAAAATCAAAGACTTTGAAGGTATTACCGGTAAAATGAGTATCGATGAAAAACACAATCCGATCAAAGCCGGCGTAGTTATTGAATTTAAAGATGGCGCCCAGGTAATGAATACCAGAATCCAACCGTAACAAGCGCTGCAGAGGAAGAGGGAATAACCCCTCTTCCTCTTTGACAGCAGGAGGAAGTGTCAATTTTGCTGGAATTTATACAACAGATGATCAACGGCCTGTCGCTGGGAGCAATTTACGCACTGATCGCACTAGGCTATACGATGGTTTACGGTATCATAAAACTGATCAACTTCGCCCACGGAGATATCATGATGGTGGGTGCTTTTGTAGGTTATTTTTCCCTTACCTTTTTTGGGACCAACATCATTGTGGCGATGGTGTTTTCCATGTTGGTTTGCGCTGTATTGGGAGTACTGATTGAGAAGATTGCCTATCGTCCGTTGCGCAATTCGACCCGGATCGCGGCACTTATCACCGCCATCGGCGTTTCATTATTTCTGGAATATGCGACCATATTCATTTTAGGACCGGCGCAGAAAGTATTTCCTGAAGCCGCCTTCCCGATCAAGGCTTACGATATTGCAGGTCTGTCAATTTTGAATAAAGATGTCTTTGTCTTTGTATCAGCCGTGGTGCTGATGCTGATTCTTCAATATATAATCAAATGGACCAAAACCGGAAAAGCCATGCGGGCTGTTTCGTTGGACATGGAAGCGGCAGTTCTCATGGGCATTAGCGTGGACAAAACCATTTCCATTACCTTTGCCATCGGCTCCGCTCTGGCGGCGGCGGCAGGCGTGATGTACGGTGTTTATTATAGTACGGTAAATCCCCTGATGGGGATCATCCCCGGCCTTAAAGCGTTTGTCGCAGCAGTTCTCGGAGGGATAGGCATTATCCCCGGAGCCATGGCCGGAGGATTTATCATGGGACTTCTGGAAACCATGGTCAGCGGTTACGGCAACAGTCTTTACAGAGACGCAGTAGCCTTCGGCGTGCTGATCCTGATTCTTCTGATCAAGCCAACCGGACTCTTCGGCAAAGATTCCGGCGAAAAAGTGTAGGTGAGAATGATGGCGACATACAAAAACAACTGGGCCCGATTCTGCGGAGAAGTACTCCTGTTGGCTGCCTTTTTTACCCTGGTGCAGTATTTAATCACTACCGGGATGCTCGATCAGTATTATCAGATAAACTTAACTTCAATGTTTATCAATATCATTTTGGCTGTCAGCCTCAACCTGATCAACGGATTTACCGGCCAGCTGTCGCTGGGACATGCCGGTTTCATGGCCGTCGGCGCCTATACCAGTGTAATCCTTACCCAAATGCTGGGACAGTCTTTTATCGTAGGTCTGATCGTGGCCTGTCTGGTATCAGCCCTGGCCGGATTCATCATCGGGGTACCAACCCTGCGGCTGAAAGGCGATTATCTGGCCATCGCCACCCTTGCCTTTGGAGAAATCATCCGGGTCATATTACAGAATATTGACTATGTAAACGGACCGGCCGGCATCCTCGGCATTACCAAGATGACCACCTGGCCCTGGCTATTTGGGGCGACCGTCCTGACCATTTTAGTGATCGTTAACCTGATCAATTCCAGTTATGGCCGCGCCATCATATCCGTGCGGGAAGACGAAGTCGCCTCGGAACTGATGGGCGTCAACACCACTAAATATAAAGTCCTGGCCTTCGTCTTCGGCGCCATGTTTGCAGGTTTGGCCGGAGCATTGTACGCCCATTTCTTTTACATTATCAAACCAGAGACCTTCAACTTCCTGAAATCATTTGATATTCTGGTCATGGTCGTTTTGGGCGGACTGGGCAGCACCACCGGTGCCATTATCGCCGCCGTTTTTATAACCGCCCTGACTGCAGCGTTGCAGGCCTTCCCGGCTATTAGAATGATCCTCTACGCGCTGATCCTGATCATCGTAATGATCTTCCGGCCACAGGGCTTGATGGGCAATAAAGAACTGAGCAGACAGACGTTTGGCAAGATTTGGAGTGGACGAAAATGAGTCTAATAGAAATTAAAAATTTATATAAGTCATTCGGCGGGCTGAGCGCAGTGCAGGACTTTAATTTCCTTCTGGATAAAGGCGAGCTGGTAGGACTGATCGGCCCCAACGGTGCCGGCAAGACCACCGTCTTTAATCTCATCACCGGCGTATATAAACCCGACAAAGGAAGTATCATATTCAATGATAATAATATTGCCGGATTGCCGCCCTATACCATCTGCGCCCGCGGGATCGCCAGGACATTTCAAAACATCCGGCTTTTCAATGACCTGACCGTGCTGGACAATGTCAAGATCGCCGCCCACAAGGACGTACCATACGGACTGCTCACCTCCATCTTGAGAACGCCCAGTTTCTTTAAAGGCGAAGAAATGATCGAACAGGAAGCCATGAAGTATCTGGAAATATTCAAGCTGGCGGATAAAAGAGATGAACTGGCCAAAAACCTGCCTTATGGAGAGCAGCGCCGGTTGGAAATCGCCCGGGCACTGGCTACCAAGCCGACCCTGCTAATCCTCGATGAGCCGGCAGCCGGGATGAATCCTTATGAAACCAATAAGCTCATGGAAATGATCACATGGATCAGAAAAGATTTTGATTTGTCAATTCTCCTCATAGAGCACGACATGTCACTGGTTATGGGTGTTTGCGAGCGAATATATGTGCTCGATTACGGCAGTATAATAGCCGAAGGATTGCCCCTGGAAATCAGAAATAATAAAAAGGTTATCGAGGCCTATTTGGGAGAGGAGGTAGAATAGTGCTAAAAGTCAATGAAATCGATGTATATTACGGTGCGATCCATGCGCTGAAAAAAATGTCACTGGAAGTAGAGCAGGGAACGATCGTTACCCTTATCGGAGCCAACGGCGCAGGCAAGACCACCACGCTAAAAACTATTTCCGGTATTTTAAGACCCAAAAGCGGCACGATAACATACAAAGACAAAGATATTACCAGGGTTGCCCCCGAGAAAATCGTGGGCATGGGAATATCACAGGTTCCTGAAGGACGGCGGATCTTCCCTACCATGTCGGTGCTGGAGAACCTGGAAATGGGAGCGTATCTGCGCAAAGATAAAAAAGAGATCATTAAAGATATGGATAATGTGTTTGGTCGCTTCCCCCGTCTGATGGAAAGACGCAAACAGATGGCCGGAACCCTCTCCGGCGGCGAACAGCAGATGCTGGCCATTGGCCGCGCGCTCATGGCCAGACCAGAACTGATGCTGATGGACGAGCCTTCCATGGGGCTGGCACCACTGCTGGTCAAAGAAATCTTTGAGATCATCAAAGATATAAATTCCCGCGGAACCACCATCCTGCTGGTAGAACAAAATGCCAACATGGCATTATCCGTGGCCGATAAAGCATATGTTATTGAAACCGGAGAAATCGTGCTGCAGGGAACAGCTGAGCAGCTGATGAAGAGCGAAGAAGTCAAAAAAGCCTATCTGGGAGGCTAGTAGCAGTAAGTATACGCATAATAAATCAGGAGGCGATACCATGAAGGTTAAAAATCGGATGTCTGCAAATCCCCGTACGGTAGGACTGGATACCAGTGTGACCGAAGCGTTTTCTTTAATGAAAGAAAACAATTTCCGCCGTTTGCCGGTAGTGGATAAAGACAAGGTTGTCGGTATTATAACGATTACTGATTTAAATCAGGCTACTCCGTCAATGGCCACTACACTGAGTATTCATGAACTCAATTATTTGCTGGCCAAAACCAAGATTAAAGACGTCCTGCCCAAAAGGCAAAAACTTCTGACCATCGGCCCTGAAAATTATATCGAATCTGCTGCCCGGCTGATGCGGTTCAACAAAGTCAGCGGCCTGCCGGTCGTAGATGAAAATGAAAAACTGGTCGGGATCATCACCGAAACCGATATTTTTGACGCCTTCATCGATATCCTGGGCGTCTCCAGACCCCATACCCGGATTGACTTTTACACCTCCGACCGGGTCGGAACCATTGCCGACATCACCGGCATGATCGCCGAGAAAGGCAAAAACATCGTCAATACCGTAGTTTTCTATGATAAAAAGTCCAACAAATATAAAATGGTTATCAGAATCGAAGAACTGGAATGCCAGGACGTAGTCGACGCATTGAAAGACCGCGGCTACGAAGTGGAATCAGTGATCATCACCCATCCGGAATAAGAAGAACGGATATGAAAAAGGACGGTTCAAGATGACTGAGGAATTACACGTTTTGTCATCCTGAGGAACCGAAGGAGACGACGGATCTTAAACCGGCCTCATGTTTGCCGTAGCCGGCAGCAGGCCGGTTTGACTTTTTGCCCAAAGGATAATATACTCATGTGGCGAGCAGCAAAACAAAAATAAATCATGGAGGCGGATCGGTCCTGGTGGGTCGCCTGGACTTCAAATCCAGTTTGCGCCGTAGTGATCCTGCGGTGGGTGAGTTCGATTCTCACACGCCTCCGCCAAAAAAGCATGAAAATACCGGCACTTTAGTAGATGAGGTGCCGGTTTTTATTATTATACCTACTTTCACATCAGTAATGTCTCAACGTTTATTTTGATTTAAGTAGGGGTATCAGCGATTGGGTTTTAATCTGTATTATAACGATTAGTTACTTCAATTAATTGAGCTTGATAATCATAAATATCATCAATCGAATTTAACGAATACCTTATACTTTCCTTATTCTATAAAATTCTCTTGATGGTAACGCATTTCTGTATCAAGGCTACTCCATATTGCGGATATAGGCAGTATTTTTGCCAGCACCAGTCTTCAAGATATAACCTTCTTTCAACAGCGACGCCAAAGTCATCTCAACAGTTGATGTGCTGATGTCCGGGCATTTCTCCAGAATCGTGCGTTTTGATAGTTTTTGCAGGGTGTTGTCAAACAATATGCGGATACGTTCCGGCTTGGATAAGCTTCGATTTTGCATTAACTCTACGCGAGAAGAAAATTCCTTGTAGGCACTTAATATAACCTCCAGGTAGTACTTAACAAATGAAAAGTAGTTGTTTTTTCCCTCGTACCAGCCACTTGAGCTGTCCAGTAATACCTCGTAATAGGTTTCCTTTGTCTTTTCAATGATCGTCTCAATACTGATATACTTGCCCACTATGTAACCTGAGCGGTACAAGAGAAGCAGGGTTAGCAAGCGACTTATTCGTCCATTACCATCATTAAAGGGATGAATACAAAGAAAATCCAAAATGAACATGGGTATTAGCAGTAACGGATCATATTTTTCGGCATTGATTGCTTCAATAAAGGTAGTGGTCAGCCGGTCAACCGCCTCGGGGGTTTCAAATGCTGACAATGGCTGAAAGCGAACTTTACTGTGGCCGCTGGGATCAGTTTCAGCGATAATATTATCTGAATTCTTAAATTTACCACCATTGGAGATCGGGCTGAATTGGTAGAGGTCTCTGTGCAACTGAAGGATTACATTTGTACGCGGCACCACATAATCATAGCTTTCGTGAATTGTACTCAGAACCTCTCGATAACCCGCAATTTCACGCTCGGAGCGGTTGCGCGGTTCTGCCTTGAACTTTACCAGAGCATCCAGGCGTTCATCGGAAGTAT
>CAZRMB010000045.1:4730-12354 GCA_964600925.1 uncultured Syntrophomonas sp. | reverse complement strand
AGCTGATATTTTCTCAAATCCAAGCAAAAGGAGAGTGAGGACTGGTTTGCCCGCGCAGGGTGGAATCAGGAACGTATGAGCAAAGTGCTATTTGTGGAACCGGAAAAATGCACCGGCTGTCGTAGTTGTGAACTGATCTGTTCATTTATCCATGCTGGGGAGTTTAATCCCCTGCGTTCACGCATCTCAATTATTGCTTTTGAAAAGACCGGCTTTTCCTTCCCGGCAGTCTGCCAGCAATGCAGCGTAGCAGCTTGTATGGAGGTATGTCCGGTAGGCGCTATCAGTGTTGATGATGCGACCGGGGCCAAGATCGTCAATCATGCCGTTTGCCTGCGCTGTAAGATGTGTACCATTGCTTGTCCCTTCGGCGCGACTTTTTATGATGCCGACCATGATTTGATCATCAAATGTGACCTTTGCGGCGGTGATCCGGAGTGTGTGAAACAGTGCCCGTCCGGCGCAATATCCTACCGTGAAGCGAAAACTGCCAATTTCAATAAACGTCGGGCTACCGCTGAAAAATTCAGAGACATCATGGAGGAGGGGAGATAAGTATGTTTGCTTGGAAAGGAAAAATTTTGCGGGTAAATCTCAGCGACGGAACCATAAAAGCTGAACCCCTTAACCAGGAATATGCAGAGCTATATATCGGGGCTCGTGGTCTGGGAACCAAATATTTTACAGAAGAAGTAGACCCCAAGGTGGATCCGCTCAGTCCGGAAAACAAAATCATATTTATGACCGGTCCTCTTACCGGTACTTTTGCCGGATCTGCCGGACGATACAACGTGGTTACCAAAGGACCGTTGAACGGAACGATTGCGGCTTCCAATTCCGGAGGGACGTTTGGTCCAGAGCTAAAATATGCCGGCTGGGACGGCATTATTTTTGAGGGACGGGCGGAAAGTCCTGTTTATTTGTCCATTTACAATGACCAGGTTGAACTGAAATCTGCTGCAGAACTTTGGGGTCAGGATGTCTTTGCGACCACCGATGCCCTGAAGGCAGCTATAGATGAAGAAGCCAAGGTTTGCTGTATCGGACCGGCCGGAGAAAACCTGGTCAAGTATGCCTGTATTATGAATGAGTATCACCGTGCTGCCGGACGTTCCGGTGTAGGAGCGGTCATGGGCTCAAAGAACCTAAAGGCGATCGTGGTGAAAGGCAGCCAGGGAATTGTGGTGGAAGATCCCAAGGCCTTTATGGAAGCAGCCCTGGATGCTCGTACAAAATTGAGAGAACATCCGGTTAGCGGACAGGGACTGGCAGCATACGGCACCAATATCCTGGTTAATATCCTCAATGAGCACGGAGGACTGCCGGTCAAGAATTTCAGTGAAGCGGCTGTTTTCCCGACTGCTGAAAAAATATCCGGAGAATATCAAGCCGAAAAATATCTGGTCAGAAACAAGGGATGCTTCGGTTGCACGATCGGTTGCGGAAGGGTCACCGATATTCCCAAAGGTCCTTTCAAGAGTGCAGGCGAAGGACCGGAATACGAAGCGACCTGGACGTTTGGAGCCAATCTTGCCATTGATGATTTCGAAGCTATCTGCAAGGCCAATTTCCTTTGCAACGAACTGGGACTGGATCCGATCACGCTGGGAGGCACCATTTCCTGTGCCATCGAATTGGTGGAAAAAGGCATTATCCCGCGTTCAACAGCTGATCTGCGCTGGGGCGACGCCGCCATGTTGGTCGATCTGGTGAGCAAAACAGCTTTCCGGGAAGGATTCGGAAATGAACTAGCAGAAGGATCATATCGACTGGCAGAGAAGTACGGTTATCCGGAATATTCAATGACGGCCAAAAAGCAGGAAATGCCTGCCTATGATCCGCGCGGACAGCAGGGCATCGGACTGAATTATGCAACGTCCAACCGGGGTGGATGCCATGTGCGTGGTTATATGACTTCCCCTGAGGTGCTTGGTATTCCTGTCAAGGTTGATCCGGATGAAACCGAAGGCAAGCCGGCTCTGTTAAAACTGTTCCAGGATCTTACCGCGCTTGTGGATTCATCAGGTTTGTGTCTGTTCATTACTTTTGCCTTGGGACTGCCGGAGATTTCCGCCCAGCTACGGACGGCCACCGGACTGGATCTAAGTGATGAAGAATATCTGCTGAGCGGTGAGCGGGTCTGGAATATGGAGCGTCTCTTTAACCTGCGGGCAGGGTTCACCACCAAGGACGATACGCTGCCGCCGCGTCTGCTGAAAGAACCGATGAAAGGCGGGCCGCACGAAGGAAAAGTTGTACGTCTGGACATTATGCTGCCTGAATATTACAGTCTGCGGGGCTGGGACGAACAGGGTGTTCCCACGGAAGAAAAACTCAGTGAACTGAGTTTAATTTAACAAACAAGAATGCAGTCTGAGGTTTATGGTTGAGCAATTCATCATAAACCTCCTGCATTTATTCTGTAGATTCTAAAAAAACAAGCCCGGTAGAATTCTTCCCGTTTAGGAGGCGTTAATTCATGCAAATAGATGCCAAGGAATATGAAAATGCCAGCGCTTATAAGAGTCTGATTGAATCCTATGCAGGGAAACCTGAATATCTTCTGGCCATCATGCAGGACATGCAAAGACAATACAATTATCTGTCCCGCCTGGCGATCACCATGATCGCTGCCCATGTGGGCCTGCCGGTCAGTCGAGTCTACGCCATGGCTTCCTTTTACAAGGCGTTCAGCCTTACCCCCAAAGGCCGGTTTGTGATTCGGGTTTGTGACGGTACAGCTTGTCATATTAAAAATTCTGAAACCCTGCTTGACCAGATTGAGAAGCAACTGCAGGCAAGGCCCGGAGATACGACCCCGGACGGTCTTTTTTCGGTTGAAACGGTAAACTGTCTGGGGGCTTGCGCGCTGGCTCCGGTTATGGTCATAAACGGCAAGGTATATGGCAAGGTCAATCGCAGTGATGTGGAAAGAATCATCAAGGAGTATGGGGGGGCAGAGCGATGCAAACTGAGATGAATCTTGGCAGTGATGACCGGCAGACCGTATTGGTTTGCTGTGGTACCGGCTGTACCGCCAATGGCGGACGCGAGGTATTCAGTGCTTTTGAAACAAGTCTGCAGGATCATCCGGAAATACAAGTACTGCCAATAGTGAAGGCGACCGGCTGCAATGGATGGTGTGAAAAGGGACCGCTGGTCAGGCTGCTGCCCAAGGACATAACTTATTGCAGTGTAGCTCCTGCTGACGTTGATGAAATCATTAACAAAACTTTGCTGGAGGGAGTACTGGTCAAACGACTCCTGTATCGTGATCCGGTCAGCAAGGAACATTTAACTTCCCACCATTTAACCGAATTTTATCGTAAACAGCACAAGATAGCCCTGCGCAATATCGGAGAAATAGATCCCGGGCAAATCGACGACTATGTCCAGCGGGGCGGATACCAGGCCCTGCAAAAAGCGTTATTGGGGATGAAGGGTCAGGAAGTTATCGACGTGCTCAAGGCATCCGGACTCAGAGGACGAGGTGGCGGGGGATTTCCCACCGGTCAGAAGTGGCAGGCCTGCCGGAATGCTTCCGGAAAAACCAAATACATCATCTGCAACGGTGATGAGGGAGATCCTGGTGCTTTTATGGATCGCAGCATTATGGAAGGCGATCCGCATACAGTCATTGAAGGTATGATTCTGGGAGCATATGCAGTTGGGGCTTCACACGGCTATATCTACGTACGCGACGAATATGACCTGGCCGTGCAGTATCTGCACAAGGCGGTGGACGATGCCCGTCAGCGAGGTTATCTTGGCAGCAACATTTTAAATACCGGCTTTGCTTTCGACATTGATCTGATCAGGGGCGGAGGTGCTTTTGTCTGTGGGGAGGAGACTGCTCTGATCGCATCCATTGAGGGTCGGGTCGGGGAACCTCACGACAAATACGTTTTCCCCACCGAAAAAGGATTGTGGGGCAAGCCCACGGTCATAAACAATGTGGAAACCTGGGCCAACGTTCCCGTTATTGTTTTGCATGGCCCCGAATCATTTGCCGCCATTGGCACAGCCAGCAGCAAGGGGACCAAGGTGTTTTCATTGGTAGGCAAAGTTGTCAATACAGGTCTGGTGGAAGTTCCTATGGGTACAACCTTGCGGGAAATCATTTATGAAATCGGCGGCGGAGTTTTGAGAAAACGCAGTTTCAAAGCGGTACAGACCGGAGGCCCTTCGGGTGGATGCATACCAGCCGAGATGCTTGATTTGCCGATCGATTTTGACAGTTTGACAGAAGCAGGCTCAATGATGGGATCAGGCGGTCTGATCGTCATGGATGACCATACCTGTATGGTTGAAGTAGCTCGCTATTATGTCAATTTCCTGGCGGGTGAATCATGTGGCAAATGTACTCCTTGCCGGGAAGGGATTCGAGCCCTTCTGGAAATATTGACTCGGATTAGTGAAGGGCAAGGGACGCTCGGTGATCTGGAACTGCTGGAGGATATCAGTGTCACCATGCAGCAGGCCTCCCTTTGCGCCTTGGGAAGAACTGCCCCTAACCCGGTTCTGTCGACATTGCGTTATTTCCGTGATGAGTATCTGGAACATATCAGCGGGCATCGTTGCCCGGCTGGGGTCTGTCGGGCTTTATCCGTATTTTATATTGATCCGGAAATATGTAATGGTTGCGGAGTTTGTGCCAGACATTGTGCGGTTAACGCGATACAGGGTGAGAAAAAGCAAGTCCATGTAATTGACGAATCCATCTGCATTCATTGCGGCGAATGCTATCGTCAATGTGCTTTTGACGCCATAAAGCTGCGCTAGGAGGAATTGTGATGAAGATTAATGTAAATGGGCAGGAACGAGAGGCGCATGCGGGAGAAAGCATTCTGGATCTTTGCAGAAGGGAAGGCATTCCCATTCCAACTTTTTGTTATCATCAGGCCTTTGGAGGGCAGGGAGCCTGCCGGATGTGTATGGTGGAGATCAAGGAAGAAGGGCAGGCGCGTTCCCGGTTGGTAGCTGCCTGTACTTATCCTCTCACTGGGCCGGCGGAAATTACGACTGAATCAGAGCAAGTCCAGAGAATACGTCGCACCATCATTATGCTGCTGGCTCGCAGGGCTGACAAAAATCTTATGTTTGAGGAAATGCGCCGCACTTATGGAAGCGTACGCCTTCCTGCTATCACGGTTGAGCCAGCCAACTGCATACTTTGCGGGCTTTGTATCCATGCCTGCGATGAAATGGGCAAGAGCGCGATTTGGAGTATGTTCCGGGGCGTTGACAAGCGCATAGCCACCCCTTATGATGAAGCTTCCGACGATTGTATGGGCTGTGCAGCCTGTGCCCGGGTCTGTCCCACTCAAGCCATTAAGCTGGAGGAAGAAGGTGCGGTCAGGAAAATATGGAACAAAACCTTCGCGTTGGTTGCTTGCTCACGTTGTGGCAGATATTTCGCCACCAGTGAAGAACTCGAATATCTGAGCCAACGCGGTGACTTTGGCCAACAAAAATTATGTGAATCCTGCCGAAAAAAAAGTCTGGCTAATAATATAAAGACTTTCCAACAATAATGGAAGATAAATGAAGCTGATAATCTGTAACAGTTGTGTTACACTGGAGGCAGAAACTGCTCTCCGCTGCATGGGCAGGGAGAGCAGTTTTGCTGAAGAGGTGGTTATATGACGGACAGGCATCAGTCAAATCATACCAAGCAATTGTGGGAAGAGTTTATAGGCAGCGGAAATCTGGACAGCAATAAACTGTCCTCGATCGTGAGATCTTCCTGGCAGCGTTGTTATGCCGCCGGAGTCGATCCTTATGACGGGTGTAGCCACAACCTGCTCGATGCGGAGAAGCTGGATCAACTGCTCAGGAAGCGTGCCGATCTTATTAAGATTGCGTTGCCGATCATGCAGGAATTGAACCGTTACGTAGCCGGGTCAGGGTTCCTGGTAATGCTGACCGATGAACGCGGTTTTATTATGGAGGTACTGGGTGCTCCAAAAACACTGGCCCAGGCCCGGCAGATAAATTTTGTAAAAGGTGCTGCCTGGACTGAGCAGGCAGTTGGTACCAACGCCATTGGTACGGTTTTGCAGGAAAAAATACCTTTGCAAATCACCAGTTATGAACATTATTGTCAATTGCACCATATCTGGACATGCTCGGCTGCCCCAATCTTTAATGAGCACAAGCGGATCATTGGGGTGATCAATATTTCCGGGCCTTCACAGGAAGCACACCAGCATACCCTGGGAATGGTGGTTTCTGCAGCCACGGCCATCATGTTTGAGCTGCGACTGCATGCGCAAAACCAGGAAATTATAAGGATTTCAGAACGTATGCGCCATGTTTTCATGAGCATTTCTGACGGTGTTATGATTATTGACCAGGAAGGACGCATTGTTCAACTGAATCCAGTGGCCGAGAATTTGTTGGGTCGCAACAGTCGGGAGATGGAAGGACAGTTGTGTACGACCGTCTTTCCGGAGCTTAAAAAAATGGGAGAAATGCTGCGCACGGGTCAGGAAATGAATTACCTGGAAAGTTTTTTACAAGGTTCTGCGGGGACGATAAGCTGCATCGTATCGGGACAGCCATTCTGGGATGAAGATGGAAGGGTTAACGGGGCCGTGCTTATCTTTAACCCGCTTAAAAAGTTGCGCAGTTTGGTTAACCGTATCAGCGGCGCCCATGCCAGTTTTACCTTTCAGGATATCATCGGCCAGAATCACAAACTGCTTGAAGCAGTACAGACAGCCCGTCTGGCTGCGGACAAGCGTAGCAATATCCTGTTGCAGGGGGAAAGCGGCACCGGCAAGGAACTGTTTGCCCAGGCCATTCACAATGCCAGTTCACGTCGGCAAGGTCCTTTCGTCGCGCTCAACTGCGGGGCTATTCCCCGTGAACTGTTGGGCAGTGAGCTTTTCGGCTATGTGGATGGGGCTTTTACTGGCGCACGCAAGGGCGGACGAACTGGAAAGTTTGAGCTGGCTTCAGGGGGGACGCTGTTTCTGGATGAAATCGGGGAGATGCCGCTTGGTAAACAGGTATCCTTGCTGCGGGCAGTGCAAGAAAAAGAAATTACCAGAATCGGCGACGATAAAGTAATTCCGGTTGATGTGCGCATCATCTGTGCGACCAATAAAGATCTGCATGCAGAAGTAGAAAAAGGAAATTTCCGCCAGGATCTCTATTATCGGCTTAATGTCATCAGGATAAAACTGCCTGCATTAAGGGAGAGGCCGGAAGATATTCCTGTGCAGTTCAATTACTTTTTGCAGCAGACCAGTATGAAGATGGAGATGGCGGTTCCCCGGGTGGAACCAGCGGTAATGGATTATCTGTGCCGTTATGATTGGCCGGGCAATGTCCGCGAATTGCAAAACGTGGTCGAACGTATGATCAACATCAGCAATGGCAGGGAAATTACGATAAGACATCTGCCGCAGGAGATCATGCCGGATCAGCAACGACATCACGACAAAAGCGGGAGGGTTGTTTCAGTCGGAGAGAGTGCCGGCAAGTATCGCGAACAACAAAAGTTTTTACAGGCTCAGCAGGAAAAGCAGGAAATCGAGCGCTTGATGGAAATCTATGGAGGCAATATCACCCGGATCGCTGAAGCCAAGGGAGTGTCCCGCAATACGATTTACCGCCG
>CAZRMB010000045.1:0-4630 GCA_964600925.1 uncultured Syntrophomonas sp. | reverse complement strand
CGCAGTATTCTGACTGATCTTAAGCCGGATGTTTTTCACCGTTTAATGGATCAAAAAAGCAATGAACTGAATAGCTGGGTGATCGATCAGATCCATACCAGCGTTGCCAGTATAAAAGGTGATTTCCTTTCCAAACTGAACCAATACTTCTTTTCTCCCGATTATGCCAAATTTGAAAAACGAATCTTGCGGGCGGCACATTACCTGGCGACCAACTGGGAGTTTGTCATTATCGACCGCATGAATGCAGGCTTCTTTGGTTTGGAGCAAACCAGACAGAATATTGCCAATGAAGTGGAAGAATTTTATGATCTGGCCGGGGTACAGAAATTCGTATTGGGCAAGAAAAGCCGAAATTTCATGGATCTGGTAGGGCAGCTCAGATTTCAGCAAAGATGGGCCCAGTCACCCCGGGTGCCGGAAACGTCAGTACTGGGGCATATGCTCATTGTTGCCATGTTATTGTACCTTTTCTCGATGGAGATAGGCGCTAACGGCAAACGTCTCTACAATAATTTTTTTGCCGGCCTTTTTCATGATCTGCCTGAAGTTCTGACCCGGGATATCGTTTCTCCGGTCAAAAGATCGGTGGCAGGACTGGAAGAATTGATCAAGACCATTGAACAGGAACAATTCGGGGGAAAAATCCTACCGTTGCTGCCCCGGACCTGGCATCAGGAAATGCGATATTTCCTGGAAGATGAATTCCAAAGCAAAGCCCGGGTCAATGGCCAAACGGTCCTATGCACTTCAGAAATGCTCAGTGATATATATTCCAGTGACGAGTTTGATCCGATGGACGGAGCCATGGTTCGCGCCGCCGATCAGCTGGCTGCCTATATCGAGGCTTCCATGTCCGTTGCTTACGGGATCAAAGCGCCGGAAATGATAAAGGGAAAAGAGATGATCTATGCCAAATATGCCTCCGTCAAGATATGCGGCATAGATTTCAAAGAATATTTCGATTACTGGCAGCTTTAGTTTAATGTGTTGCCGGCATATTACCTGCACGAGCCGGAAAGGAGCTTTTTTATGAAAATATTACACACTTCGGACTGGCATCTGGGTCGCTCTCTGTATGGACGCAAAAGATATGAAGAATTTGATGCTTTTCTGGAATGGCTGGCCCGGGTCCTGGTGGAGGAAGAAATCGACGTTTTGCTGGTGGCGGGGGATGTCTTCGACAATACGGCGCCCAGTAACCGTTCCCAGGAGATGTATTACCGCTTTTTGTGCCGGGTGGCCGCTTCTTCCTGCCGTCATGTAGTGATTGTCGCCGGCAACCATGATTCACCTTCTTTCCTGGATGCTCCCCGTGATCTGCTGCGACATTTACAGATCTACATCGTTGGCAGCATTGGGACGAACAGCGAGGATGAAGTGCTGGTACTGAAAGACAACCAGGGTGAAACGGAACTGATCATTTGTGCCGTTCCCTACCTGCGTGACCGGGATATCCGCAGCATTGAGAGCGGAGAGACAATTGAAGACAAAGATCGCAAACTGGTGGAGGGCATCAGGGATCACTATACGCAAATCTGCCAGCAAGCAGCCGATATCAGGGACCAGCTTGAACGCCGGGTACCCATCATTGCCATGGGACATCTTTTTGCAGCCGGGGGCAGAACGGTGGAAGGAGATGGCGTCAGAGAATTGTATGTGGGTTCACTGGCCCATGTCGGTGTGGATATTTTTCCGGATTTTATTGATTATCTGGCGCTGGGCCATCTGCACAGCGCCCAGACGGTGGGCGGACAGGAAAAATTTCGCTATGCTGGTGCGCCGCTGCCGATGGGCTTTGGTGAGGCCGGACATTCCAAGTCGGTCATCAAATTGGATTGGAACGAGGAGCAATTTGATATAACCCCGATTGAAGTGCCGCTTTGGCAGAAACTCTGCTGCGTGCGCGGCGACCGGGAACAAGTTGCACAGCAATTGAACGAATTGATTTCGACCGGAACAAAGGCCTGGCTGGAAATCGTCTATGAAGGAAAGGAAATCATCAGCGATCTGCGGGAACAGTTGGAAACAACCGTTGCAGGCAGCGAACTGGAGATATTACGGGTATTTAACCAGCGGATCTGGGATCAGGGGATGAGTCTGGGCGGTTCGGGCGAACTGCTGAGCGAACTCGATGCCAGGGAAGTCTTCGAGCGTTGTATGGATACATATGAAGTCCCGGATGAGCAACGCGTCGGGCTTTTACAAATCTATGATGAAGTCGTCAACCAACTTGATCTGGCTGACCGGATGGCAGAATAGGGGGTTTTCAGTTTGCGTATAAAAATTCTTCGTTTTCAAAATCTGAATTCCCTGGCCGGAGAGTGGGAAATAGATTTTACCGGTCCCGCTTATCAGGGCAATGGAATATTTGCTATTACCGGGTCTACCGGTGCTGGCAAAACCACCATCCTCGATGCCATATGTTTGGCCCTGTACGGACGTACACCGCGTTTGGAAAGGGTCAATAAAAGCAGCAATGAAATCATGTCGCGCCATACCGGCAGTTGTTTCGCAGAAATCATATTTGAAACCGGCAGCGGCGAATATTGCTGCCACTGGAGCCAGCAGCGTGCCCGTAAAAAAGCGGATGGGGAACTGCAGGCCCCTAAACATGAGATCGCCGATTTGCGCAGCGGACAGATTCTGGAAAACAGGATCCGTGATGTGGCCGCTGCCGTTGAGCAGATCACCGGCATGGATTTTATTCAGTTTACCCGTTCGATGATGCTGGCGCAGGGAGGTTTTGCCGCCTTTTTGCAGGCCCCTGCAGATGAAAGAGCACCAATTCTTGAGCAAATCACCGGTACGGGAATCTACAGTGAGATCTCTGTCAGGGTACATCAGCTTTTCAGCGAGAAAAAAAAGGATATGGAACTGTTGCAGGCCGAAACCAGAAACATAAAGGTAATGAATGAAGCGGAAGAGCAGGAACTGCAGCAGTTGCTGCAGTTGCAAGCGAAGCAGGAAGCTGCCGGTCAGGAACAGTTAAAGGTATTGCATGAAGCGCTGGGTTGGCTGGACCGGATCAAAGAAATGGAGCAGATGGTCAGTGCGATTCAGTTACAATGGCAGGATTTTCTTGAACGGCAGGCATCATTCCGGGCTGATGAAGAAAGACTGCGGCTGGCCCGTCAGGCCATTGGTCTGGATGGTCCCTACAGTCGGTTGGCCTCGATGCGCGAATTGCACAGGAAAGAGATAGATGAGCTCGAGCAACTGGCGGCAGTTATTCCCGCCAGGAAAGAGGAACAGCTGAGAGCTGCCCTAATTTTGCAGACAGCTATACATAAACTTAACGAGGCCAGGACCTCACGCAAAAAAGAGGGCGAAACCGCTCGTCAGGCAAGGGATATGGATCTTTTAATCAACCAGTTGGGCAGGCAGATTGAAGAATTACAGGCGGAAGCTGATACTGCCGAAGCAGCCTGTCTTGCATGGCAGGGAAAGATCGCAGAGGCCCGGGAGGATGAGCACAAGATCGCAAAAGATCTGGCTGCGGCAGGAGCTTATCTGCAGGAAAATGCCCACGATGATACCCTGATGATCAAATTCAGCGGCATCAGTCGTTCTTTCAGACAAATGGAGGAAACAGCCGGATCATGGCAGGAAAAAACGCAGGAACATAATGATTTATTGGCAGCACTGCGGCAGCATCAGGATGAACTGGACCTTGAAATATCCAGACATAAGCAAAACCAAGAAGACCTGCAGGCGCAGACTGATTTGCGACAATCCTTGCAAGAACAACTGGATAAATTGCTGCAGAATCATGATATAAGATGGTGGCGGACAGAGCTCGATAAGGCCAGGGAATATAAAAAACAGCTACTGGAGGTATATCTTCAGTTTACCACGATTCGGCAGGCTGAAGAAGAACTGCTGTCCCAACGGAAAGAGCTTCAACAGTTTAGTGAACAGCAGCAGCAAATGGTATCAGTGATAGAAAATCATCGTATCCTTTCTGAAAAATACGGGAGGGAAGTTGAACTTCTGGAGCAACAGACCGCCCTGGAAAATCGTATTCGTGACCTGGAAGAGGAAAGAGCCAGTCTTGAAGATGGCAGTCCCTGCCCGCTGTGCGGCTCAACCCATCATCCTTATGCGCAGGGCAATCTGCCGTGTCTGGACTCGACAACAGCAGCGTTGCAACAGGCGCGGGAGATGTTTAGAAAATATAGCGAAGATCTGCAGACACGAGAAATACAATTTGCCCGTTTGGAAAAAGAAACCGAACTGGGCAGGGGTGCGCTGCATGAAAATGAAACCCGGCTGGCGGAGGACAGGGAAAAATTTCAGCAGTCAGGCCGGAAACTGCAGTTGGACCTGAATCAACTGGAATCCCCGGATGAGTGGCAATCCTGTTTGGGCAAGGCTGACCAAAGCATGGAATCCCTTTCCGGTCAGATAAAAATGATTGAGGACCTGCAGCAAAAAATGGAGCAAATTAATCGTGTTTGTGAAGAAGAAATTCTTCGTTTCAGCCAATCTGAAAAAATACTGCAACAGGCTAAAATGCAATTGGAGCAGATAAAAAAGGACCAGGAACGTCTGCAACTGGAATGCGGGCGAATTAAAAATGAATTGGATGAAATGCTTCAGACCAGTTTGCTGGAAGTAGCCGAATACG
>CAZRMB010000044.1:0-12446 GCA_964600925.1 uncultured Syntrophomonas sp. | reverse complement strand
CTTGGTTTCCAGTTTATATTTACAGTCATTTATCTCTCTCCTTTCCTCCCAAGGTTGAACCATAAACAATTAAATGACTTGCTTCTTTACTATAATATGCATGGTTAGCCCTCATTGCTTTATCATCCGTTCGTGGCAGTTACGATTCTGTTCATATTTGCGAGTGTATTTTTGGGGATCATGCATTGAAGAAAGCAGTTAATTGTGTAACCTGGAAGAATTTAAAAGAGTCCTGGTAAAAATCCGAACAAGTACCTAAAACTAATATAAGCACAAAAATACCGGGGCTATAAACCCCGGTATTACTGTATTCATATGGTGGGCGCGGAGGGTTTCGAACCCACGACTTCCACCGTGTGAAGGTGGCACTCTCCCGCTGAGTTACGCGCCCATTTTATGGGTTGTTTTTATTTTAGCACCCTGCCGGGCAGGATTCAAACCCTAAAATAACTGATTGGTGACGATCGTCTGGCTTCTTTTTGGACCTACCGCCACGATGGCCTGTTTGACCCCGCTCAGTTCCTCGATTTTGGCGATATAGTCGCGGGCTGCCGCGGGCAGGTCTTCATAACTTTCTATTTTCGTGATGTCCTGCTGCCAACCCGGCATTTCGATATATTCGGGAACGCATTCTTCCAGAATGCCGAGGTTGTCAGGAAATTCGTAAAGTATTTCGCCTTTATAACGATAGGCTACACATATTTTGATGGTTGCAAAGCTGTCCAGAACGTCCAGTTTGGTAATGGCCAGATCAGTTAGTCCATTGATTCTAGCAGCATAACGCAGGATCACTGCATCCAGCCAGCCGCATCTTCTGGCTCTTCCGGTGGTAGTGCCAAACTCTGCCCCTCTGGAACGCAGCAGTTCTCCGTTTTCATCATTCAGCTCCGTTGGGAATGGCCCTTCGCCGACTCTGGTCGTATAGGCTTTTACTACTCCTATGACGCGACTGATGCTGGTCGGTCCAACACCTGAGCCTACACAGGCACCTCCGGAAGTTGGATGGGACGAAGTTACGTAGGGATAGGTCCCGTGATCGATATCGAGCAATGTCCCCTGGGCTCCTTCAAACAAGACTTTTTTGCCTTCTTTGATCGCCTGATTGACCAGCAGGGATGTATCGGCCACATATTTTTTTAGCTGAGCAGCCTGCTCCATCAGTTCGGCAAAGACGACTTCGATATCAAAGCCGGGGGCATCATATATTTTTTGCAGGAAAAGGTTTTTGCGTTCCAATTCCTGCGCAAATCTCTCTTTAAAGCCGGGATCATATAAATCACATATACGAAATCCCGTACGGCTGATTTTGTCTTCATAAGCAGGACCAATACCGCGTTTGGTTGTGCCGATCTTTTTGCACTGGTCTTCAATGGCATCGATTTCTTTATGGTAAGGCATGACCACCTGGGCACGGCTGCTGATCCTCAGATTGCTGGTGTCAATCCCGCGTTCCTGCAATCCTTTCAGTTCTTTCAGCACTTCACCCATGTCGACCACCACTCCGTTGCCTACAATGCAGGTGGTTTTGGGGTATAGAATCCCGGACGGTATCAGATGCAGCATGAATTTTTCACTGGCTACTTCGACTGTATGTCCGGCATTGCTGCCGCCCTGGTACCGGACTACACAATCAGCCTTTTCGGCAAGGAAATCGGTTATCTTCCCTTTACCTTCGTCGCCCCACTGGGAACCTACTAATACTACCGCTGACATAGGTCCACCCCCTTGGTTTATCTAATCGGTCAGCAGCCGGCTGATTCTGCTGGCTACTTTTTCCTTCGTCAACCCATTAATATTAGCAAAAGGCCTATCCGGTGTCAAGAATGGGTAATATCAAGGAATGTGGCCTCTTAAATGTACCTGCATCGGTTGATTAGCTTGTTTGGGCAATCGATTCGGCAGCAAAAACATGTTCATAGGCTTCTTCGATCATACTAATGGGAATGATTTTAATGTCTTTTACCCCAGCTGGAATGTCGGCAATGTTTTCAGCCGGTATTAATACTTTGCTGATCCCGGCCTGACGGGCACTGATTATTTTTTGATAA
The DNA here is from genome assembly GCA_964600925.1 of uncultured Syntrophomonas sp. Lineage (GTDB taxonomy): Bacteria > Bacillota > Syntrophomonadia > Syntrophomonadales > Syntrophomonadaceae > Syntrophomonas_B. Next base: position 10,398 of record CAZRMB010000044.1, on the reverse strand, counting down.
ATGCCCCCCACCGGTTTGACCCTGCCTTGGATGGAAATTTCTCCGCTGATGGCTACATCCTGCAAAACAGGCCGGTTCAGGATCGCACTGCTGACGGCCAGATATATGGCTGCCCCGGCCGAAGGTCCATCCACCTGTCCGCCGCCGACCACGTTGACATGAACATCAAAGTCTTTGAGCTGACCATGATGAATTTTGCGAAAAACGGAAGCTGCGTTCGCGACCGAATCCTTGGTCATGCTGCCGGCAGTATCATTGAATCGTATACTGCCGCTGCCTTTTTCCGCCGGAAAAGCGATGGCTTCCAGCTCGATCAGGGATCCCCGGTAGCCGCTGATGCCCAGTCCAAATATTTTGCCTGTTTCCGCTCCGGAGTATGCTTTGCTGGTTATGGCGGGGCTGATGCGGCTGTTTTGGATGGCTTCAAATACATGCTGCGATTTGATTTCGATCTGCTCCGCCGGGTCATAATGTCTGTCATGGCGGGCCAAAGCATATGCATCCACCAGGATTTTATTGGCGGTGCGTCCGTCATTGCTGTAATCACAAATAATCTGACTTACTTCATCTTCAATACTTATCCCCAGCTTGCCGGCCGAATTATGTACGATCTGGCTGATTTGCCCGGTTGAGAGGGGTTCAAAAAAGATCTCCATGCAGCGGGAACGAAAAGCGGGGATGATATCTTCCCGGCTGCGGGTGGTGGCGCCGATGAGTATAAAATCAGCCGGTACGCCTTCATCGAACATTTTCTTTATATACTGCGGGATCCTATCGTCCTGGGGATCATAATAGGATGATTCAAAATAAACCCGTTTGTCTTCCATGACTTTGAGCAGTTTATTTTGCAGGTAAGGATCCATCTCGCCGATTTCATCGATAAAAAGTATCCCGCCGTGGGCTTCGGAAACGAGTCCCAGTTTGGGTTCAGGAATGCCATCTTCGGCCAGCTCCCGCCGAGCGCCCTGATAAATGGGATCATGAACGGAGCCTAACAGGGGATTGGTCGATTCACGAGGATCCCAGCGCAAAGTGCTGCCATCCACTTCTATAAAGGGGGCATTGGCTTTAAAAACGCTTTGCAGACTACTTTTGGCCATTTCCAGGGCCAGGCGCGCACAACTGGTTTTCCCGACTCCGGGTGGTCCATAAAGCAGGATGTGCTGCGGCCAGGGTGAGTTCAATTTGGACACCAGCGCTTTGACAGCCTGCTCCTGCCCCACCAGTTCATCGATCGAGCCTGGCCTGAGCAGATTTAAGGCGGAGCAGCTCAGTCCGTTGTGTTCCATGATCTCAAGCTGCCCCAATTTCTTAAGTGTACGGGCATTTTCACAGCTTTTGCCGGTTTCCTTAATGACTCGCTTGCGGATATCCTGGACATACTCACTGTAGTTTTGTTCCATCAATTCCTGCACGCGCTGCTCCAACTGCTGGGCGACAAGCTGCCGGGCATACTGCTCGGCAATCATCTCCTCCAGTTCCTGCAGCATTTGTTCCGCCGTTTTGTCGACGGGAAATCCGGTGATGGTCGGATCTTCACATAAGATTCTATGTAAGGCCAGAAGTTGTTCTTCGTTGCGTTCGGAATGAAGAAGTTCAATGGCATCTAATTTACTGGCGCGGATAATAAATTCCTGACTGCCATATAATTCTTCGGCCTGGCTGATCAGGGTTGCGGTTTTTAGTTCTAGTGAGGTAGGCTGTTCCGGCTGCGATCGTTTGCGTTTAAATTGCTTGAACATTGGCTGCTTCAATTGGAATTCCTCCTGGATTTATTCAGCGATGACGTTTAATTTCAATTCCGCCTGAATGGCAGGATATATTTTTATTTTAAAGCTATACTCGCCCAGATGTTTGATGGCGTCCCCCAGTTCGATCTTCTTTTTGTCTATTTTGACGCCGAATCTTTTTCCCAGCGCATCGGCTATCTCCTGGCTGGTAACTGCTCCGAATAGTTTGTCATTGCTGCCGGTTTTGGCTTTTAATTCGATCGTCTGGCCATCGAGTTTGGCTTTGAGTTGTTCGGCCAGGGTTTTTTCCTTATCCTTCTGTTTGACATCATGCATTTTTTTCTCTTCAATTTCTTTTAGTCTGGTCTTGCTGGCTTCTTCAGCCAGTCCTTTGGGGATTAAGTAATTACGGGCATAACCGTCTGATACTTCAAGGATCTGTCCTTTAACACCCTGTTTTTTTACATCCTGCGTAAGGATTACCTTCATTCGATCCCCTCCTTTTTACGACGAATTTTTCTATAGTCTAATAATGAATCAAACAGGCCTATTAAGCCAATGAAAATAATGGTTGGTACGGAAAAGAACAGCCCCAGTAAAACAACCAGGATCGTGATCCATTTTTTACTTTTAGCCGGCAATCGCTGCAGCCAGTATACGAGTACCGCGCAACCGTAAAAAATGGTTAGCGGGGTTACGATTACCAGAATATTTGCCCCGCTGTAGTATAGCCAGTTCAACTGGTCGCGACCCAGCAGCCAGCAGGCCAGACCGGCAATCACTACCCAGGCTAGTTGCCATGGCATGATTTCCTCGTTAAAGGGTCGGCGCTCCAATCCGGGCAGTTGCTTTTTAGTGAACAGGAGAGAGCTGAAATAGATGACCAAAAACATCGCCATTAATGCCTGCATACACAATAATGCCGGGGTAAACACCAAGATCATATGGGCCAGCTCCTGGTAAGCTTCTTTTATTTCCTCGCGGCTGATCCCCCGCTGTTCATAGAATTCCATAAATCCTGACTGCTCAGCCCATGTCATGCTGTTTTCCTCTGCCATGCTTATCCCGGATTTTATGTTGTCTATCGCTTCATGACCCAGATAAGCATAGCTTATGCCCATATATAAAACCACGCTCAGTACCGCTGCCATCAGGGCTCCGCCCAGCACGGCATAATATGATTTTCCCTTCTTCAACAGTACTGCGGCAACCATGACCGGAAGCGCATAGAATACCAGCAGATCAAGCGTCAGGTAACTATCTCCCAGCAGCAACAGCAACAGCATATTGCTGCCGATCAGGGCCAGCAATTGGCCCAGGCCCATGTAATAACTGCCCAGTATGATCGCGATCCCCCAGATGACCGCCCAGATAAATATGCCCGATGGCCAGACATGAATTGCCAGACAAGCTGCGAATGTGACTAAAAATGGTTTTAACATGGCCGGCAATTTATCACCTCATCCTGTTCTCTTTGCGATCATAGTACTTCTTAAGTTCGCTTAAATCTCCATACATTTGCTCGATCTCGGATGCCTCATTGACCGTAATGTTTATCTTGTGCATGATATTCATATCAATGGACTGATAATTGATACCAACTCTCCTGCCCAATACATAGCATATAATAACAATTGTGGACAGGGCATCAAGCGTTGCTTCGCTGCCTGATCTCAGCAACGATTTAAACAATACGCTGACCGTTTCAAGCAATTCTGCTTTGAGCCATTCGATGATCCTGAGATTTGATTCGCCATTCATGGCTTTGATTTTACTGCGCAAAAAAGGACACCTCCATATGGTATCTCTTCTGCAAACATCTATCGAAATCCTGCTTGTAAAATTCGTTGGAATCTCCGCTATTCTGGCAAAAAAACAAGCCCCCTGCCTATAAGAGGGGGCTTGTCCATTATTTTACTCCTGCGTATAAGGCATCAAAGCCATGGTTCTGGCTCTCTTGATAGCCACGGTCAGCTGACGTTGATGTACGGCACAGTTGCCGGTGATTCTGCGCGGCAGGATCTTGCCTCTTTCCGTAACATACCGACGCAGTTTAACCAGATCCTTGTAATCTATGCTTTCGATTTTATCAGCGCAGAAATTGCACTGGCGTCTTTTTTTCCTCTTGTCTTTTTTCAAGCTGCTAACCTCCTTCTGCTAAGCTGCTAAAAGGGGATGTCATCATCCTCGGGTTTATCAATAATATCAATGTCCTCAAGGCGAACCTCGCGACCCAGATCGTCCCAGCCATCTGAATCTTTTTTTCCTGCTGAAGCGGGATGACTGCCCTGGCTTGTCCCTTGTTTGTCCAGGAACTTGAGGTCATCGGAGACCACTTCGGCAACTTTCCTTTTTTGCCCATCCTTTTCGTAGCTACGCACCTGCAGTCTGCCTTCCACCATCATCAGGCGGCCTTTGCTGCCATAATTGGCGCAATATTCGGCCTGCTGCCGCCAAGCAACAACATCGATAAAATCCGTTTCTTCCCGGTTGAATCTGCGATTAATGGCCAACGAAAACGAAGCCACCGCAGTCCCGCTGGGCGTATATTTTAATTCCGGATCGCGCGTCAAACGGCCTACAAGAATAACCCGATTGTAATTCATCCTGACTCCCCCTATTTAAAAAACCAGGTATACATCAACTATTTTTCATCTTTGCGAATGATTATGTGACGTAACAGGCTGTCAGATATCTTTATGACCCGATCCAGTTCTGCAACTGTTTCCGGCATGCCCTTGAAATTCCACAAGGCATAGATACCCTCTGAATAGTCTTCTATCCTGTACGCCATGCGCTTTTTGCCCCAACCTGGTACTTCGTTTCCAAACTCACCGCCAAAATCATCGATGATCTTGTGCAGTTTTGCTTTAACTTCAGCCAAAGCTTCGTCAGTCAGATCAGGCTTGATGATAAACATCATTTCGTAATCGCGCATTTTAACACCTCCTCCCTCTGGACTAAACTCGTTTACACGAGTAATGGCCCCGAAATCAATCCGGGGCAGGGACTTCCATAGATTATATCAGTATTGACACCCAGATGCAATAATTTTGACAGAACATTAACAAATATTTACAACGGCTGACTATGAAACTTACAACTTTCCTCTGATCAGCAGGGTTTTTAATTCAGTGACCGGCTTTTCGATGATGCAGGTTTCATTGTAAAGGGCCTTCAGTATTGCAATCGGCTGATGCTCTTCATTGTATTTAAAGCCAATTATACAGAAGTGTTCTTCCTTGCGTGAATTTAGTATGGTAACCAGATCCCCGGCAGAAAATTGTTTTCCTACTGCTTTCAGCCTCATATTTCCACCCCCCGGCCTGCATATTGCTGCTACAGTATATGCTCGTCAGCCCCTATCGGTGCACAGACCGGGCCTTTAAAGGCCTTGTTTTCAGGCTTTGGTTTCAGGCGGGGTTTGCTTTTTCTCGACCACCTGGATCAATTTGCGCTCAAACTCGCTGCGGGGAAGCATGACGATCCGCCCACAGCCCTGGCATTTTATTTTAATATCGGCTCCCATCCGGGTCACTTCCCAGTTGTAGCTGCCGCAGGGATGCTGTTTTTTCATGCGCACAATATCGCCCAGCTCGAATGATTTTCTCTCCATCTCTTCCCCCAAAACTCCTAAATTATTTGTCCTTATCCATCATGCCCCCGGTTGATTCAGAATGTGGATAGGGGCAAATTTCTCCGCCAATACCCGCCCGACCAGGCTGACCTTTACCCGGCTTTCTTCCATCCGCCGCAAGAAATCCTGCTCCTGCCCGGCTGGAACCGCCATCAGCAGACCTCCGGCCGTCTCCGGGCAAAACAACAAATCCCGAAGGTCAGGGTCGATCTCATCATGATAGCTTATTTTCCCTTCCAAGTAATCGCGGTTGTTGTATGCCCCGGCCGGAATCAATCCCATACCTGCATAACCAAGTGCACCGGACATCAAGGGAACCATTTGCGCATATACTTCCACCGTAACATCGCTGGCCGCAGCCATTTCATACAGGTGTCCCAAAAAACCAAAGCCGGTTATATCTGTGGCTGCTTTAATGCCGCACTGCTGCATAACCTCGCTGGCCATTTTATTTAGGGTAGTCATCCAGCCCACTGCTTCTTCCACGTCCCCGGCTTCGGCCATCTCCGCTTTGATAGCAGTCGTGATAACGCTGTTGCCGAGCGGTTTGCTCAGATACAGCAAATCTCCGGGACGGGCTGCGCTGTTGCTGATGATCTGCTGAGGATCGATCAATCCGGTAACCGCCAAACCATATTTGGGTTCGTTGTCATCCACTGTATGTCCGCCGACCAACAACGCTCCGGCTTCTTTTATTTTGCTCAGGCCGCCTTCCAGGATGCGAGCCAGAATGGACATGTCTTCACATTGCGGAAAGCAGACCACATTCATGGTTAAGAGCGGCCTGCCCCCCATGGCATAGACATCGTTAATGGCATTGGTGGCTGCGATCTGACCAAATATATAGGGATCATCAACCATCGGTGTAAAGAAGTCCAGGGTCTGAATGAGGGCTTGTTCTTCATTCAGTTTGTATACCCCGGCATCATCACGGGTATGCAATCCGACCAGCAAAGATGGATCATTGGGCAAATCCAATCCTTTTAACGCTTCTTCCAGGGCCGCCGGCCCTATTTTGGAGCCTCAACCGGCCGCTCGTACCATTTCGGTAAGTCTTTTTCCCTCACTCATCTCCCGTCACCTCCCCCCTGTAACCAATAAACTTACATATAATTCTGCAAAAATGCCCGATAACCTTTATAGGACATATAGGTATCCGCTTTGCTGGCTACCTCAAAAGGTGAATGCATTCCCAAAAGGGCAACCCCGCAGTCCACCACTTCCATCCCGTAACGGGCAATATACTGGGCAACGGTTCCTCCCCCGCCGATATCCACTTTGCCAAGTTCCCCGACCTGCCAGACGACTCCGGCCTCATCGAAAATTTTTCTGATCCGGGCCATAAATTCAGGGTTGGCATCGTTCGAATCATATTTGCCGCGGGAACCCGTATATTTGGTCACTACCACTCCCCGGGAGAGGAAGCTGCAATTCATTTTTTCAAATACTTCAGGATAATTGGGATCCACCGCTGCGTTTACGTCAGCTGAAAGCGCAGCTGAATTGGCCAAAGCCTGGCGCAGGCTGAAGTAATCTTTGCTGCCGGCCTTGTTCATCAATTCCGCGAAGACATTTTCGATCAGCAGAGACTGCAGGCCGGTATTACCTGAACTGCCGATCTCTTCCTTGTCAACAAACAGGCACATGGCTGTTTTTTCAGGTTTGTCCAGTTCCAGAATGGCGATCAGTGAGGCATAGGCACTGACCCGGTCATCCTGACCATAGGCGGCAATCATGCTGCGATCCAGACCCAGTTCCCGGGCTGGGAATGCGGGTACAAACTGTAATTCGGCGCTGGTAAAATCATCTTCCTCGATGTCATATTGATCCTGCAAAATACCCATCAGGCGTGCCTTTATGGCTTCATCGTCCTTGTCGTTGAGGGGACGCCCGCCTAAAATTGCGTTCAGGCTTTCGCCGCTGACCGCCTCAGACATTTTCTTTTCCATTTGATCCTTGGCCAGATGAGGCAGAAGATCAGCAATGGTGAAAACCGGGTCATCCGCTTTTTCTCCGATGCAGATATCGATGATACGTCCGTCTTTCTTGGCCACTACTCCGTGCAGGGCCAGCGGTATGGCCAGCCATTGGTATTTCTTGATTCCACCGTAATAATGGGTCTTGAATAAAGCCATGCCATCCGCTTCATAGGCGGGATGGGGTTTTAAATCCAAACGCGGTGAATCGATATGGGAGGCGATCATGTTCACGCCTTTTTCCAGCGGTTCCTTGCCGACCACTACCAAGGCAGCAACCTTGGACTTTAACTTTATCAACAGTTTGTCCCCCGGTTTGAGACTTTTAACCTGGTCTATTTCTTTAAAGCCCCGGCTGAGAGCCTCTTCGCTGATATAAGAAACTGCCTCTCGCTCGGTTTTTACCCGGCTGAGAAAATCAATATAACCCGCGTTGAATTTTTCGCTGGCTTTTATATCACTGGCATTCATCCGGCTCCAACTATCCTTGGAATTTTTCTTGTTTTTTTCGGTCATGGTTCGTGATCCCCTTTCAAGCTTGTTTTATTATTTCTAATTTCTCAATCCGGTGGATAATCTATACACTTATGCCTAAAAGCTTTTCCAGGCTGATAAAAATCATATTTAAATAGGGCACCAACCATAATTGATCAATAGCGGTATTGGCTTTCACCAAGCTATTGATGCCCATGGCCGCACCTTTTTGGATGAAAGGATACGATATTCCCAGCACTACGGCCATGATGAGCAGATCTTTGCCGGTCGTGACGGCCAATCCGGCCAGACGGTTGACTCCGCCCAAAGCCCCCTGTTTAAAGGGTGACTCCAATCCCTTCAAAATAAGCCGCAATCCTATGCTGATCACAATATATAACAACAGGAATGCCGCTGCGACTAAAATCATCTGGGCTACTCCTGTCAGCTTCTCCTGAATAATAGGCAGGGTCTGCAGCGAAGGCAGAAGATTGCCCAGCGGAGCTCCACCCAGGGCGGGTTGGGGTAATTTATCCGCCATGGCCTGCACCAACATCGTCTGCAGGTGAAATTCTTTTTCCAGATACACTGCCAGATCATCGCGGAAAATAACCGCGGCCGCCAGCGCTAAAAGACTGCTCGCCAGACCTCCCAGTACTGTCAGAAAACCGCGGTTATATCCGGCCATGGCACTGACACCAAGCCATACCAGCAGCAAATAGTCCAGCATGTTCATAACTTCTCCTCATTAATAATATATTGGCAACGGATAAATAATAACTGTATATTTGACCAGCCAACGGAAAGATAAAGTTACGATTTTATTATCTTTTAGATTAGCATATTTTACTAATCTGCTGTTAAAATATCCTAACCTTCAATCATAAAGATTATGCTACACTGAATAAGCATTAGAAAACGAAAGAAAAGGATTTGAGCCATTGTTTGAATATCTGACCATGCTGAACAGTTATGTTCAGCAGTTTGGTGTCTGGGCTCCTGCCGCTGCTTTTATCCTGTTTGTGATCCAGGCAGCTGCGCCGGTATTTCCTTATATTATCCTGGCCGCCGGCGGAGGGCTGCTGTTTGGTTTTAAGACTGGTGCTCTGCTGGCCTGGTCGGGAGCTTTGACCGGAGCTTGTGTAAACTATTGGCTTTGCCGGCTGCTGGGTTATGAAAAGGTCTCCCGTTGGCTTTTTAAACGATATGCTTATAATACGGAAGAACATAATGCCTCGACCGCCTTTTGGAGTATCGTTATCTCTCTGATTTTGCCTTTTGTTCCGGCTCCATTGGTCAGTGCGGCAGCGTCCTTTGGCGGAGTTTCATTTTGGAACTTTTTACTGGCGGTGGCGATCGGCAAGATCCCCACGGCCGTTCTATATACCGGCCTAGGTATTGCGCTGTTTAAAGCCCGGGATGTCGATACCATTCTTCTGATCATCGCTGCCACCATCATTCTGCTGTTGGGATTGAAAATGTTGGGACGCAAGTATTCTGCACAACAAACTAAATAAGAACTGCATCCTTTGATGAAAACGGACCCTTTTGTGCGGAGTGGCGGAAGGCTCTGTAAACGTGCCGTTAAGATAGCGGAGGTATAATTACTCTCCCAACATGCAAAACTACTCAAAAAAGGGGGTATACTACCGTGGCCTTGCTGGGAAATCCTTTTGTAGCCAATGTTTCGAAGCAAATCAATGTTCAGGAGCTGTTGCAGGCCCTGCGTGTGGATATCGCCGGTGAATGGGAAGCCATTATCGGTTATGAGGCACATGCCATGGCAACGGATGATGAACGCGTTAAAAAAGTTCTCTATCACATCGCTAACGAAGAAAGGCAACATGTGGGGGAACTTCAGCAATTGCTGTATATGCTCAATCCTGGGGAAGCTGATCATATGATGAAGGGACAACAGGCCGTTCAGCAGCAGCAAACGCAAACTTTCCAGGCGCCCATGCAGTAATTGACAAGCTAATTAAAAACCCAAAAGTCCGGGCTGTTTGCAGAATGCCCAACGATCTGCAGACAGCCTTTTATTGTGATTGCGTCAGCGGGTGGGGTTCTTATTGTGCAACACAAGGTGGGGTTCTTATCTTTGCCAGAAGGCGGGGATAAATAAAACCAGCATCGGATAAATCTCCAGACGTCCGATCAGCATTTCCAGCGTCAGAACATACTTGCCGATCGCCGGTATGAAGCTAAAATTCTGGGTAGGACCGACCAGCCCAAACCCCGGTCCGATATTGCCCAGGCAAGTGGCCGAAGCGGTCAGACTGCTAACAAAGTCCAGCCCCAGCATGCTCATAAAGACCATCCCGGCCACCAATATCATGATATAAAGGGAAAAAAACTGCTGCACATTTATGATCAGGTCTTCGTTAAGGACCTTGCCGCCGAAGCGCAGCGGCATGACCGCTTTGGGATGGATCATTTTTTTCAGCTCGATGATCGAACGCTGCAGGATGATCAAATAACGGCCCGGTTTAATGCTGCCGGCCGTTGATCCGGCGCAGCCTCCGACAAACATCATCAGCAACAGGACGACCCAAGCCAGGGGTGTCCACAGGTTATAATCGAC
>CAZRMB010000043.1:0-12960 GCA_964600925.1 uncultured Syntrophomonas sp. | reverse complement strand
TGAGGGTGCTGGGGTCATTGAGCAACCTGCAGGGAAGGGTCAGAATGCACATTTTTGATGCGGCTGGACAACTATATAATGTTACTGAATTTGCTGGATTGGCGCCACAAGGAATGATTGCCCAACGGGAAGTCGGCGAGGAAATTAAATCTCCCCAAGCCGGAATATGGGAAGTGGTTATTTACAGTTCATCTACCTTGAGTGATTATGGCCTGGCCAGGAGCAATTATGTGTTTAACGCCAAACTGGATAGTCCGGCTGGGACGCCCGGTTTTGTGGAAGATGAATTTATTATCGGCACTGCTTGCCCCCGTACGGCTGACAGTCAGGCTGAAATACAACTGACCATCCTGAATGTAAGCGATAATCTTCCTTACAATGGGCTTCTGCAGATCAACGGTCGATTGTACTATGTTGATCAGGGCAAGGTGCTTGTGACAGCCGGCATTGTACGCGAGTCAGTTAATCTTATCGTAAAAAGAGTAAATTAAAATAGACAGGCAAATGATGATTGTCAAACCAGTAAGAGATCCGCTTAGGAGACGTATTCAAAGTACGTTGATTGAGCGGGTTTTTTGTGATATCAGCGGATTTGTCATGCTTGCCCGGTGTGGATCAACTTTTTGTTTTTTGACTTGCCGATGGGAATATATTACTATGGTGCTAAATGACATGAGTTTTTAGGGGAAGGATGTAAACAATGCGTTTGGGAAAAGTAATGGTGGTTTTCGGCACGCGGCCGGAAGCGATTAAGATGGCTCCGGTAATCAAGGAACTGAAAAAAGTCGATGATATAGAGACGGTAGTAGCCGTTACTGCGCAACATCGGGAAATGCTTGATCAGGTACTGCATTTATTTGCCATTGAACCGGATTATGATCTTGATTTGATGAAGGAAAAGCAGGATCTGTTCAGTATCAGCAGCGGCGTCCTGTCAGGTATGAAGGACATTCTGGAGCGGGAGCGTCCGGATCTGGTATTGGTGCACGGCGATACCAGCACCACATTTGTGGCGGCCTTGGCTGCTTTTTATTGCATGATACCTGTCGGGCATGTTGAAGCCGGTCTGCGCACCTACAATAAATATTCTCCTTTTCCGGAGGAAATGAATCGGACCCTGACCGGGCGTCTGGCGGAACTGCATTTTGCCCCCACTGATATTGCCAGGGAAAATTTACTGCGTGAAGGAACGGCTGCTTTTAAAATCTGGGTTACTGGCAATACGGTTATCGATGCTTTGCTGGCCACGGTCAATAATGAATATGCATTTGGTGAGCAATTAAACGGAATAGATTTTGGCCATAGAATTTTGCTGGTTACTACGCACCGTCGTGAAAACTGGGGTGAGAAGATGCGTGATATTTACAAAGCCTTGCTGCGTTTGGTTAATGATTTTGCGGATGTGGAGGTTGTATTTCCGGTACACCTTAATCCCACCGTCAGAGATCTGGCGGTTGAAATGCTGGGCGGAAAAGAGCGCATTCACCTGCTGGAGCCGCTTGATTATGAGCCATTTGCCAATTTAATGAATCACAGTTATCTGGTTTTGACAGATTCAGGCGGAATGCAGGAAGAAGCACCTTCCCTGGGCAAACCGGTGCTGGTATTGAGGGATACGACCGAACGACCGGAAGCCATAACCGCAGGAACGGTCAAACTGGTGGGCACAGCAGAGGATAAAGTCTACCATACTGCCGCCCGGTTGCTTTCCGATACAGTTGAGTATGATAAAATGGCCAGGGCGATAAACCCGTATGGGGATGGCAAAGCTGCACAAAGGATCGTTAATGTGATCAAAGAATTTCTTTATGTTCGCATCGGCGTTCAAAATTAAATATCATAACGGCTAAGGTTTTGATCAAATGGCAGGGAAAAGTTAAAAAAGATAGAATATATTAAAGGTTTAGCCTGGTATGAAGAAACAAAAGTGGCAAGTCAGCGGACGGATCTCAGCTAAGGAGGAAGACATGTCTGTTATAAAGTTTGGTACGGATGGCTGGAGAGCCATTATGGCTAAGGAATTTACTTTTGAAAATATTAAAATCGTGACCCAGGGAATTGCCTGTTATCTTAAAAATACCCAGTTTTACAAAAAAGGCGTTGTTGTAGCTTATGACAATCGGTTCCTTTCCGAAAAATTTGCCGATGAATGTGCCCGGGTTTTGGCTGGCAACGGGATCAGAGTATTAAGATTTACCAAGGCTGCCCCTACCCCTCTGGCTGCTTTTGCGATCCGACAGATGGAAGCCGGGGGAGCGATCATGATCACCGCCAGTCACAATCCGTCTGATTACAACGGCATTAAATTTATTCCCGAAAATGCTGGACCAGCATTGCCTGAAGTGACTTCAGCCATAGAAGAAGAAGTCAATCGAATTTTAAACGGCGGCAAAGTATATGAACTGGATCTGGAGCAAGCGCTGCCGCTGAACCTTTTGACTGACATTGATCTTGACAAGGAATACAGCAATCATCTCTTGCGGATGATAAACCCTGATTTTATTCGCGAAAAGCCCCTGCGGGTTGTGGCCGATCCTATGTATGGTGCCGGTATCGGTTATTTGGATCGGATATTAAACGAACTGGGCATAGAAGTGAAGACCATCAATAATTACCGCGATCCTTTGTTCGGCGGGTCAATGCCGGAGCCTACCGATGCAATTCTGGGTGATCTCAAGCGTGCGGTGCAGTCCTACCAGGCTGATCTTGGGCTGGCTTTGGATGGTGATGCTGACCGCTTTGGGATTGTTGACGGGAATGGAGATTTTATTACGCCCAATCAATTCAGCTACATGCTTTTTGATCATCTGATAAAAACTCGTACCTATAGAGGGCCGGTGTGTCGCTCCATCGCTACGACCCATATGCTGGACAAAATCGCCCGTGAAAATGGGCTGACCGTTATTGAAACGCCGGTCGGGTTTAAGTATATAGGTCAATGTATGCGGGAAAGAGGATGCATGATGGGCATTGAAGAAAGCGGCGGGCTGACGGTTTTTGGCCATGTCCCAGAGAAGGACGGCATCCTGGCCTGCTTGCTGGCGGTGGAGATCATGGCTTATACAGGAAAATCATTCCAGGAATTACAAGCTGATTTGGCCGATCAATATGGCAAGGTTTGCAGTGAAAGAACAGATATTAAAACCACTGAAACAATAAAATCAAGAGTTTTGTCTGACTTAAAGGATATGCAGCCTCGTGTTTTTGCCGGGGTCAAAGTAGAACGGATCAATGAAATGGAAGGCAAACAACTTTTGTTGGAAGACGGGAGCTGGATATTGATCCGCTCCTCCGGTACTGAACCGCTTTTCAGAATTTATTGTGAAGCATCCAGCCCCGAGCGAATACAGGAGCTGAAAAACGAAGTGCTTAAACAACTATCCCTGTAATGTGAAGTAATCATTTTGGATCCCTTCGGCATAGTATATAATAGCTTGCCGGAGGGAGATATTTTATGCTGATGTTGCTTAAACTGGCCTGTTTCGCGATATGGTTGGCAATCATGATGAGGTTGATTCTGGCGGGACAGTCAGAAAATGTGGAGAGATATCTTGTGACATTACGGCTGGGTGATCCTGAGCGGGCTGAGTATGAAATCAAATCAGCACTTCATTACGTAATGCCCCGGGCGCAGCTTTATCTGCAAATATCCTGCCTGAATCCAAGCTGGCCTGAATTGCTGCTTATAGCTTCCTGCCTGCAGCGCAGCAATCCATCCATTATGATCAGTGCCGAATCCGCCGAATTAGCTTTAAACAGCTTTAATACCTGAGCAATTCCAGAAATGGCCGGGGGTAAACCGTAGTATTGTGATATAATAAATTGGATCACGAGGATGTTCGAAATTAGGATGACCGCTATAAACTGCTCGCTCCGTCGGTCTTTGCTTTTATAACTGCGGAGTTAAACTGTAAGCGGGAGGTTATTAAAATGCTTGAGCTGCTACTTGATATTTTGTTGCCGCAGGAGGAATGCTGCATCTGTCATAAACCAGGCAGATTTACCAGCCGTAAACCCTGGTGCAATAGTTGTGAGACCAATATGCTGGCCTTGCAGTGTTCCTGTCCGACCTGCGATATATGCGGGAAATATCTGCCTGACGGGGGAGACCTGTGTCTGGATTGTCAGCAGGATCCCCCCGACTTTAGCATTGCCCGGGCGGTAGGACCATATGAGGAACCGTATCGGATAACTACCAAGGTGCTTAAATTCATGGGACGCAAGTATCTGAGCGTTCGCATGGGAGAGATGATGGCAGAGAAAATCAGGCAGGAGCCGCGTTTCAATTCTATTGATCTGATCGTACCGGTTCCGATATCCTGGAGCAGTCTCCAGCAAAGAGGCTTTAATCAGACTGAGCTGCTGGGCCGTCAGATCAGCAAAAGACTTGGTATACCGTTTGATGAGCAGGTCATATACCGGGTCAAGGATACACCGTCACAAACTGGTTTATCGAAGGAAGAGAGGCAAAAAAACCTTCTTTCAGCCTTTGAGGTACGGCATCGGCATAAAATAAAAGGCAAAAATATACTCTTGGTAGACGATGTTTACACTACAGGTTCAACCTGCCGTGAATGTACGAAAGTACTTCTGGAAGCTGGAGCTGCACGTGTTTGTGTAGTGACCTGGGCAAGCGGTAAGGGGCTTTAAGTAATATACGCTTTCTTGCCAATTTTAAGGCAAGCGTTTATAATATTGCTAGGATCAGGAGTCATATTTTGGGTGGCGAAGATCCGGCAATACACAATAAAGCGAGGGATTATTTTACATGTTCGAAGACAAAGTTTTAGTATGCCAGGACTGTGGACAAGAGTTCGTATTTACCGAAGGAGAACAGGAATTTTATCATGAAAAAGGGTTTGAAAATGAACCCAAACGCTGCAAAGATTGCAGACAGAATCGTCGCAGCAACGGCAACAACAGAGGCCCGCGGGAAATGTTCAAAGCTGTTTGTGCGGAGTGTGGAGTTGAAACCGAAGTCCCCTTCAAACCGGTTGAAGGCAGACCTGTATATTGTCTGGAATGTTTTCAAAGACAAAAACAAAATTCTTTTTAATTGTTAAGATGTTTTACCGGGCTGCAAAGCCCGGTTTTGTTTTGTCTGCCAATAGTATGCTGATATGTATAAAATTTTGTGCAGAATATGCTCATAATTGAGTATAATATAAATACGCAGGAAAGGAGTGGTTGTATGCAAATGGATATCAGAGGAAGAAACATCGACATTACTGATGCACTAAAGGAATATACTACCAAAAGACTTTCCAAACTTGAAAAGTATATTGAAGACGCCCGGATTGCCCAAGTAGCGCTCTCCGTTGAAGGGGAACGGCACAAAGTGGAAGTGACTATTCCCTTGAATGGGGTTATACTCCGGGGAGAAGTTACCAGTGAAGACATGTATTCGGCGATTGATTTGGTCGAAGAAAAACTCGAAAAGCAAATAGAAAAACATAAAACCAAACTATATAAAAGCTACCGCGGCGGCGGGCTGAAAAAGGCTGTAGCCGATGAGATCCAAAAGGAATTGGAAACCAGGGATACAACCGAAAAATTCAAAATCGTCAGAACCAAACGCTTTGCCCTAAAGCCCATGGACGAAGAGGAAGCCATTATGCAGATGAATCTGCTCGGTCATGCGTTTTTCGTTTTCATGAATGCGGATACCGAAGAAGTCAATGTGGTTTATAAAAGAAAAGATAAACACTACGGATTGATCGAGCCTGACTTCGATTAGTTGAAGCAGCAGACGCAAAATGGTAATATGGTATTGTTTAATGTTGATAATGAGGAACCATATGGTTCCTCATTTTTTTGAAAGAAGGGTTTCCGGTTGATCAAGGATTTTGTTAAAAAAATTATTGATAATAATGAAAAAGAAATTAAAAAAATGAGACTGGTAGTAGAAGACGTCAACGTGCTGGAGCCGCAAATGCAAGCTCTGGCGGATGAGGAATTTCCAAAGAAAACAGACGAATTTCGCCAGCGCCTGGAAGACGGAGAGAGCCTCCTTGATATTATGCCGGAGGCCTTTGCGTTGGTTCGCGAGGCATCGCGGAGGACGCTGAAGATGCGTCATTTTGACGTCCAGCTGATCGGCGGGATGGTGCTGAACAAGGGCAAAATATCAGAAATGAAGACGGGTGAAGGAAAGACCCTGGTGGCAACCCTGCCCGCTTATCTGAATGCCCTGACCGGCAAAGGTGTTCACATTGTTACCGTCAATGATTATCTGGCTTCGCGTGATGCTGAATGGATGCGTCCTGTCTATGAATTCTGCGGACTTACCGTCGGTTTGATCGTACATGATTTAAACTATGAAGAACGCCGCGCTGCCTATCAGAGCGATATAACCTATGCCACCAACAATGAACTGGGTTTTGATTATTTGCGTGACAATATGGTGGTTTCGGCTGATCATATGGTGCAGAGACCGCTTAATTATGCCATCATCGACGAGGTCGACTCCATACTGATTGATGAAGCGCGTACGCCTCTGATCATTTCCGGTGAAGGCGACAAACCGACTGATTTATATTATCGGATCGCCAAATTTATCCCCCGCCTGGAGAACGAAACTGATTACAAGGTAGATGAAAAACAGAATATCGTGACCCTGACCGAAGAAGGGGTCCAGCGGGTGGAAAAATTCTTCAACATTGAAAACCTGGCCGAAGACATGGAACTGGCTCATCATGTAAATCAGGGACTGCGTGCCCATACCCTGATGAAACGCGACCGTGATTACGTGGTTAAGGAAGAACAGGTTATCATCGTAGATGAATTTACCGGCCGTCTGATGTTTGGACGCCGTTACAGTGATGGTCTGCATCAGGCCATTGAAGCCAAGGAAGGGGTTAAAATCGAGAAGGAATCCCAGACACTGGCTACGATCACTTTCCAGAATTATTTCCGTATGTACAAGAAATTGGCCGGTATGACCGGTACAGCCAAGACGGAAGAGGATGAATTCCGCAACATCTATGGAATGGATGTGGTTGTCATTCCTACCCATATGCCTATGGTACGCGCCGACCGATCGGATTTCGTTTATCGCAGCGAGTTGGGAAAATTTAAGGCAGTCGTGGAGGATATCGTTGAGCGAAACCGCAAAAATCAACCGGTTTTGGTGGGCACCATTTCCATTGAGAAATCTGAACTGCTGAGTGGTATGCTCGGCAAACGCGGAGTAAAGCATCAGGTTTTGAATGCCAAACATCATGAACAGGAAGCCCAGATCATTGCCCAGGCAGGACAGGCCGGCTCAGTCACCATTGCTACCAATATGGCTGGTCGTGGTACCGATATCGTACTCGGTGCAGGGGTGAAAGAACTGGGCGGACTTTATGTACTGGGCACTGAGAGGCATGAATCACGGCGAATTGACAACCAGTTGCGTGGTCGTTCCGGACGTCAGGGAGATCCTGGTGAATCCAGATTTTATGTGGCCCTGGAAGACGATCTGATGCGTCTGTTTGGATCAACCAATATTGAGGGGCTGATGGACCGTCTTGGGATGGATGACAGCATGCCCATTGAAAACAACATGATCACCAAAGGACTGGAAAATGCCCAGAAGAAAGTAGAAGGCCGCAACTTCAGTATTCGTAAAAATGTGCTTGAATATGATGACGTGATCAATCAGCAAAGGAAAGTCATCTATGAGGAGCGCCGCAAGGTCCTTTATGACGAAGACTTGAAGGAAACCGTGCTCAGTATGATCAGTGATGTTGTTGGGCAGGTGGTTGACAGTTTCGCCGGGGAATTCAAGTATACTGATGAATGGGATCTGGATGGGTTGCTGAATTTTCTTGAACAGAATGTGCTGCCCGATCATGATTTTACCCGGGACTCACTGCTTGGCATGACCAAATATCCAGTCCGGGAAATGATTGAAGAAAAAACCCTGGCATATTACGAACAACGTGAACAGGAACTGGGCCCGGTGACCATGCGTGAAATTGAGAAGTATATCATGCTGCGGATCATTGATAATAAATGGATGGATCACATTGATGCCATGGATCAGCTCAGAAACGGCATAAACCTGCGCGCTTACGGACAGCGTGATCCGCTCATTGAATATAAATTTGAAGCTTTTGAAGCTTTTCAGACGATGATTTACAGTATCAAAGAAGATGTAGTTCGCTTTGTAATGAGGGTACGAGTAGTAGAAAGACCGGAAGAAAGGAAAATGATCGTTAATCAGGGGGAAGAGGCGGAAAAGAAGCCTGTCAAGGTAGGAGACAAGGTTGGCCGAAATGACCCCTGTCCTTGTGGAAGCGGTAAAAAGTACAAAAAATGCTGCGGTCAGAATGCCGGCTGATTTAAGAACCAGGAAGCATAGTATATTTTAGTGCCGATAATGTAATTCAGTTGGTATAGCTTAAAAAACAGGAGGGAAATAAATTGATTGAGGATCCGATGGGTACGCTGGAAGAAATCCTCAGTACACTTAATGAAATGAGGGTTTCTCTTTGACGTTGTTGGCAAGCAACAGGAAGTGGAACTATTACAGCACAAAACATTACATGAGAACTTCTGGGATGACAACCTGAAAGCCCAGCAACTGCTGAAAAAAATCAGTGATCTGCAGGAAGTCATTACCCAGTGGGAAAAACACTGGAGGGAAGCCAATTATATCGCCGGAATGCTGGAAATGGCTGAAGAAGAAAACGATACCATATTATACACAGAAACCGTTTTCGAGCTTGGGGAGCTGGAGAAAAAATTCAAAAATTATGAAATGCTGGTGCTGTTTTCCGGACCGCACGATCATGCCGATGCCATCCTTTCCCTGCATGCCGGGGCCGGAGGGACGGAAGCCCAGGATTGGGTACAGATGCTTTTGCGTATGTACACCCGCTGGGCCGAATCATCGGGGTATGAAACCGAAATTATGGATTTCCTGGCCGGCGATGAAGCCGGGGTCAAGAGCGTAACGTTCCTGGTCAAAGGACAGTACGCCTATGGTAAATTAAGCTGCGAGGAAGGTGTGCATCGACTGATTCGCATTTCTCCGTTTGATTCCACCGGGCGCCGTCATACATCGTTTGCATCTCTTTCGGTTTTACCGGAAGTCAGCGCTGATGTGGAGATCAATATCAATCCTGATGATCTGCGCATAGACACTTATCGTTCCAGCGGAGCCGGTGGTCAACATATAAACAAAACCGATTCGGCAGTACGCATCACCCATTTGCCAACCGGGATCGTGGTGCAATGTCAGAATGAACGTTCCCAGCATTCCAACCGCCTGACCGCGATGAAATTGCTGCAGGCCAAGTTGTATGCCCTCAAGCAACAGGAACACGAGGATAATTTGCAGAAGCTCAAGGGAGAATATAAGGAGATTGCCTGGGGCAGTCAGATCAGGACCTATACCATGAATCCGTTTTCCCTGGTCAAGGATCACCGCACCAACCTTGAGATCGGCAATGTTCAGGCGGTAATGGACGGAGAAATTGATCCTTTTATAAATGCCTGTCTGCACCTGCGTCAGGCAGAAAAACAATAAAATGGATAAACAAAACTTTACAAACCGTAGCCGGGGATTTATCCTCGGCTTTACGAAAAAAGACAAAACAAATAATCAAAGCTTATTTGTTTTAGGAGGGTTAAAGTGAAAGAAATAAATGATCTTGCTTTGCAGACAGTGCGAGAAAAAGCCAATCTGCTCAGACAGGATATCATCAGGATGCTGGGTCAATCCGGATCCGGCCATACCGGCGGCTCTTTGTCGGCAGCAGATATTGTGGCCTGTCTCTACTTCTGGGAGATGAATGTTGATGCTGCCAATCCCGGCTGGGAAGACCGTGACCGTTTTGTGCTCAGCAAAGGCCACGGTGCACCGGTTCTGTATGCGGCGCTGGCGGAGAAAGGATTTTTTCCGCGCGAACAGCTGGCCACATTGAGAAAATTGGGCAGTCCCCTGCAGGGACACCCTGATATGCGCAAATTACCCGGGGTTGAAGCATCCACCGGTTCGCTGGGACAGGGCATATCCTGGGCAGTAGGCATGGCCATGGCAGCGCGGATGGATAAGCGCGATCACAGAGTATACGCTTTACTGGGCGATGGTGAACTGGAGGAAGGTTTGGTTTGGGAGGCAGTTATGGCTGCCGGGTTCCACCATTTGGATCAATTGCTGGCCATCGTTGACTACAACGGTCTGCAAATCGATGGAAGGCTGGCAGAAGTTATGTCACCGGAACCGATTGCTGATAAATTCAGAGCATTTAATTGGAAAGTGCTGGAGATAGATGGGAATGATTGCCGCCAGATTATGGAGGCCTTCAATGCTGCCCGGGAGATCAAAGGTGCACCTGTTGCCATTGTAGCCCATACAATCAAAGGCAAAGGCTGTTCCTTTATGGAAAATCGGGTCGAATGGCACGGTACCGCTCCCAACCAGGAACAGATGGAAAAGGCGCTGGCGGAATTAGGATAAGTCAAAATATATTTAGCATGTTTTATTTGCACAATAAGGAGGAAAATCATTTGGAGAAGCAAGCGACGCGGGATGCTTATGGAAAAGCGCTGGCGGAATTGGGAAAACTCCATCAGGACGTGGTGGTCCTGGATGCCGATCTTTCCAAATCAACCAAAACAGCTGATTTCGCCAAAGCATTTCCGGAAAGATTTATAAATGCGGGTATTGCCGAACAAAACATGATCGGCATGGCAGCCGGGCTGGCCGCTTCGGGCAAGGTTGTATTTGCCAGCTCTTTTGCCATGTTCGCGGCGGGACGAGCTTTTGAGATTGTCCGCAACTCTCTGGCATATCCTCGCATGAACGTAAAAATATGTGCCACCCATGCCGGGATCACGGTAGGTGAGGACGGAGGTTCCCATCAATCGGTGGAAGATATTGCCCTGATGCGCAGCCTGCCGAATATGACGGTAGAAGTTCCCGCGGACGGGTCTTCCGCCCGCCTGGCACTGCATGCGCTCTATGATCGTCCCGGACCGGCTTATTTACGATTGGGGCGGCCTTCTGTGCCCACCATTTATCCTGCAGATATGGATTATAAAATTGGTCAAGCGATAGAATTGCGTTCCGGTAAAGATGCCACGCTGATCGGCTGCGGAATCATGGTATCCAGATGTCTGGAAGCAGCTGAGCAACTGAGCCGGCAGGGAATCGAGCTGTCGGTGGTGGATATGCACACCATCAAACCGCTGGATGAAGAGATGATTGTTCGCAAGGCCTGCCAAACCGGAGCCATCCTTACAGCAGAAGAACACAGCATCATTGGTGGTCTGGGCAGTGCGGTTTGTGAGACGGTATGTGCAAACTATCCTGTACCGGTTTTCAGAATGGGACTCAATGATGTGTTTGGCCAGTCCGGCAGCCCGGAAGAATTGATGCAGTATTATGGCTTAACTACAGATAAAATTATGGAAAACGTCCAACTTTTGCTGAAAACCAAATAATGTATAGAGGATTTGCATGCTTTTTGTAGAACCACCTTTGATAGGTGGTTTTTTCACTGCCGAAAATATCGGTTTTCTGTTATTGTCTGAAAGATTTTAAATTGCCGGCGGGTATATGAAGTAGAACCCTTCGGATATTACATATTTTTTTCTATTGAAGGTGAGGGAGATAAATGCTGGTTCAGTTTTATAATGTCTCCAAAGTATACGACAACGGGGTCAAAGCTTTAAATGATATTTCGCTGAAAATCGACCGGGGCGAATTCATTTTTTTGATGGGACCCAGCGGAGCCGGAAAATCAACGCTGGTCAAAATGCTGATCCGGGAAGAAGTACCTACCAGAGGGCAAATATTTGTGGCTTCCCGCAGCATTGTGCGAATGAAACGCGGTGAGATACCCGTCCTGAGAAGAAACATAGGTATGGTATTTCAGGATTTTAAGCTACTGGAGAACAAGACTGTAGCGGAAAATATAGGTTTTGCCATGAAGGTTGTGGGAGCCGGTTCCCATGATATCAGGCAAAGGGTACCGGAAGTTATCACCATGGTGGGCTTAAAGGGCCGCGAAGATTCATTCCCCGATCAGCTTTCGGGCGGCGAACAACAGCGGGTAGGTATTGCCCGGGCGCTTGTCAACCATCCGTTGATACTCATTGCCGACGAGCCGACCGGCAACTTGGACATGGATACTTCCCTGGAAATTATGGAGCTGCTGTATGATATAAACCGTAAAGGGACAACGGTGATCATGGCGACCCATGCCCGGGAATTGGTCAAAAATTCCTTCAAACGAGTGATCATGCTGGAAGCAGGTTCGGTCTGCTCGGATGAATACCAAGGTGAGGTCAGTATATGAGCACAATCAACAGCATGCGGTATTTTTTCGGCGAAACATTCAAGTCCCTGCGACGCAATCGCCTGCTTAGCATCGCTACCTTATCCACCGTAACGATTTGTATTTTGATTCTGGGTGCAGCGGTTCTTTTAACGATCAATGCCGGCAATTTTATGAACCAACTGGAATCTGATCTGGAAATAATGGTTTTTGTAGAAGATTCGCTGGATAAAACTGATCTTCAGGATCTGGGGCAGGAGATCAAAAATATAGCCGGCGTCAAAACAGTGCAGTTTATCAGCAAGGATCAGGCGCTGACCAACCTGCAATCCAAGTTTAATGATAAGGAATATGATCTTAAAAAGACCGTGGGCAACAATCCACTGCCCAACAGCTTTGAAGTGAAAGCCGAAAATCCGGAAGATGTAACCCGGATTGCCAAACAAATCTTTAAGCTGGAGGGCGTTTACAAAGTCAATTACGGTCAGGGCCTGGTGGAGAGACTTTTAAAAATCACCCGCTGGGTAAGGATTATTAGTGTCGTTCTCATTATCCTGTTGGCAATGGGGGCAGTTTTTTTAATTGCCACCACTATCAGGCTGGCAATCTTCGCACGTCGCAAGGAAATCTATCTGATGAAACTGATCGGAGCGACGGATTGGTTTGTACGCTGGCCGTTTTTTATCGA
>CAZRMB010000042.1:0-13985 GCA_964600925.1 uncultured Syntrophomonas sp. | reverse complement strand
CCTTGATGAACCAGGCTTTGCAGCTTTCTAAATAAAGAAGAAATAAATTAATAAATGAATAAATAAAAAAAGAAAAAGACGTAACGTTTTGGTGAAAGTTCAAATTAAAAAACAGTTCGAGAAAATGGCTGCATGCAAAAAGCTAAACTCGCAAATATATTTATTATGAAGATTTCATTATAAATAGGCATTCATAAATCAAAAATGTTCACGTGAAACATTTCCCTCCGCTTTATTAACTTCTCTTTAACAAAAACACCCCGCCAAGATTTTGCATATATTTTGCATATATTTCCCATATTGTTTAAAATAAAGGAAAAAGGAAGAAATCACGAAGGAGGCAAAGGTATGCCCAAAGGAGATCGGGAGAATGGATTAGCCAGCCTGGATGACGGCTTTACCATGATCCCCAACCTGCTGCTGGAAGCACTGACCAAGGTCAAAATAAGTGACGTGCAGAAAACCATCTGCTTTTATATATTACGCCGCACTTACGGTTGGAACTGCGTTTACGACGTTATTTCAATCAGCGAATTGGCTGAGGCATGCGATGCCAGCCAACGTCATATAAGACGCCAAATAAACGATTTGGTTGAAAAAAATATTATTCGCCGTAAATCATCCTCAAACAGCCAAATCAATGAATATGCCATCGTCAGCGATATCTCTGCCTGGGATCCGGGTTTTATTGATCTGCCGGGACTGCTGAAAAGTTATGACCAGAGCCTTTATACAAACCATACCAACCGTAAACAGCTCGGTACAGCAGCCAAACAACCAGTCACCGGAGAGGCCGAACCCTATTCCTACGCCCGGACGATAAACGGGAAATTGACAAGAATAATCTATTTTTGCGAGTCGCAGCCCTATCAGTTGGCCGAACTGTTGCTGGAAAAGATCCAGGAACACAAACCTGATTTTAAAGGACCTAGTTTACAAAAGTGGGCCGAGCAAATGGATGCAATCCTTACCAAAGACAACCGCCCTCCTGATGAAGTCCGGGCAGTGATCCGTTTTGCAGTAGGTGAAAACTTCTGGCAAAACAACATCCTCAGTGTTATTAAACTGCGCCGCAAATATGAAGAATTGAATGAACAGCGCCTCAACCCCTATGCCCCACCAGCAGCGATCAAACCTGCCCAATCCGAACCCAAACCAAAAAAGAGGAGCAAGTTCGAGCCCTTTTATGACGGCTAAAGCGATTATTTTATCAGGAGGTCTTATCTATGCCGAATATATTTGACGCCATAAAAAAACCGTTCGTAATCAAACGGTTAAAGAAAGAATACAAAATGCTGTACGGCTCCAGTGCTGCCGATGCCGAGCAATCCCTGCAGCGACAAATGAATTACATAAAAGCAAAACAGCCCGGCCGGGCGGAAGAATGGTATCTTAAGAAAATTATTTTTGATCTCGAAAAAGACCGGAGACGGGGACGGTAAGTTAAAAGTATTTAATGATAAATATAGCTTTTTCGAAAAGATTTTATTAAAAAGTGTATTTATTTTGATGAAATTCATAGAATATTAATAACTTATAGGTAATATTAAATGAAAAAATGTATTGTTTGTATAACTTATGGGTAATATAATGATTGTGAGGTCATTGTTGTGGATCACTTGGGAAAAATCCTTTACCCTGAAGAATTTAAAGCCAAATACATAAGAACTCATTGGGATTTTGAAAATGACTTATATAATATATTGGAGAGAAGCGGGTTTAAAGATGATTTCCGCGGAAAATATAAACAGAGGCTTAAATTCTTGGATGAACGACAGGAAAAATGCATTTTAAAAAAAGATTGGTTCGAAGAACTTAAACAGACCAACGGTTTATATGCTATGAAATTTAATAAATCCCAAAAGAATATCCGCATCCTTTTTACTTTCATAAAATACAAAGAAATTCGATATGTTTTATTACTTAACGCTTTTGAAGAAAAGGACCATAAGAATATGAGTCAGAATAGTTATGGTAAACATATTCCTCTGGCCCAAAAACGTCTCAAGGAGGTTATAAATAATGATTGATATTAGAAATCTGCCAGATGCATGGGAAATGATTGACCGGCTAGATAAAGGTGAAAAAGATGATTTGTATGATATCTACTATACAATTTCAACTGCCCTGTTTGATTATCGGCTAAAATATAATCTATCGCAAAAAAAATTAGCTGAAAAACTTGGTGTTACGCAACCAATGGTGGCCAAACTGGAAAGTGGTGACTATAACTATACAATTGAACAACTCTGGAAGATCGCTACGAAACTGGATTTCCAATTCAATATTGAATTCAAGGAACATGAACAGGATGACTCAGTTATATCAAGAGCAGAGTGCGCGGACAATATAACTGATTATATCGAATATCTGGCGGTGGGAGCATGAGTAATAATGAAGCATTGGCCGATTTTCAAATTCTGGGCAGCAGAGTAAACAAATTGCTTTTGGATACCAGAATTATTAACACAAAAGGTCAGGCAGACATTTCCTTTGATTTTGATTACAATATTGCCGAGATCGGAGAAGATGAAAATCAAATGCGGGGCATCCTCAAATTTTTTATTAAGGTAAAAGCAAAAGTCAAAAATAAACTTCTGTTTACCATTGAACTGGAAATGAATGGTCTGTTTGCTGGCAATCCCGAAAGATTATCTCGTGAAAAATTCATGGAAATGCTTGAAATAAACGGGCTTATCACTTTACTGCATATCTCCCGTTCCTATTTAATAAGCGTTACAGCTCAATCCGGCATTAACCCCCCTGTTCATATCCCCATGATCAATGTAATGAAATTACGGGAAATGAAGGCTAAATCGAAGGAGGACTGAATAAGTCCTCCTTTTCCTTAATCTGTTTTTACCCCACGATCTCCACCGCATTATCCTTTATCTTCCTGACCACTTCAACAATCTTCTTTTGCTTAGATCCGTCGAACAGCTTGATAAAACTCTGCGGATGATCGAAAGGCGGCTTCATTAGTTCGGATATGTTTTCCATATAACCGTTCTGCACGACGTAATCAATGATCTTTCTTACAAAAACGATCTG
Organism: uncultured Syntrophomonas sp.; assembly: GCA_964600925.1. Classification (GTDB taxonomy): domain Bacteria; phylum Bacillota; class Syntrophomonadia; order Syntrophomonadales; family Syntrophomonadaceae; genus Syntrophomonas_B. Next base: position 10,934 of record CAZRMB010000042.1, on the reverse strand, counting down.
TGACTGGTTAAGGGATTGGTCGGTGATGAATTCGGAGAAAGCAATGTTAGCCGCTTCATATTCCAATTTGGCGATCTTGCGAACCAACAGGCCGAAAGGAGTGTCCTGGAATTCCCGTTTGTAGTCCTCGGTTGTGCCCAGTTCTCCGGTCAATATGTGTTCCAAACTCTGATAGTCCAGCGTGGTCAGGGGTATATTGTTACGCAGCTTATAAATTGCCATTTGGTCCCGGTTCTCCTCTATGTATCTATTCACCTTCAGTTTGTAGTCCTCAAATGTAAACGCAGGATCAATAACCTCTCCTTCTTTTACCTCGAGAACCTCATCGGTCAGATTGGTATAGATCGTATTTACTCCGCCTTCGTCAATGATAAACTTGATCAGACTGCGCAACTCCAGTCGTACCTTCTCAAAGTTTAAAATATCTGAACTCTGCCAGAATTCATCCGTGCCAATGGTATTGATGAATTCAATCTTTTCTTTGATCTGCGGAATAGTAGCACGTTTGGCCAGGCCGGCACAGACATTCACCAGCTGTTTTCGGGACTTTTTAAAATAGGGCATTCCTTCGATCTGAGCAATCATCAGGCCATACATGAAATTATCAAATCGTTTGGCAAACTCGTCCGTATCATCCATGTAAACAATCGGCGCCAGATGAATGATTAGATCATGTTTGTCCAAATCAGAAAGGCAGACGAAAGCCTCCGCCTTTTTATACTTCTCGATGTACTGCAGCTGCAGTTTCACCGATATGAGTTCGGTATTCAATGCGTTTATCTGCGACAGAACAGCTTCGATGAGACTGTTCCGGATGGTCTGATATGGTTCATCGATAAAGGCCGACTGCTGCAGATGATGGATCAAGCGAATTCGCTTGGCAAAGATCGCCTCGGTCAGACTCATGGCTTCATTGCCCTGCGTCCCGTCCTGGTTGACCCGGAAGAATTCAAAGTTGCCCAGATAGTCGGCGATCAAAAAGTGGGTTTTATCCTGCCCTTCTCCCAACAGATTCTTGCATAACCGGGTGCCTCGGCCAATCATCTGCCAGAATTTTATTTTTGACCTGACCCGTTTGAAGAAAACCAGATTGACAATCTCAGGAACGTCGATGCCGGTGTCCAGCATATCTACAGATACGGCAATATGCGGTTCTTTTTCGGCAATCTTAAAATCAGTAATAAGGGTTTGCGCATAGCTGTCGTCACAGACTACCCGTTTGGCAAAGCTGCCGTGATAATGAGGATACAGTTTGTTGAACCGCTCGACGATATATTGGGCGTGCTTTTTATTCTGGGCGAAAATAATGGTTTTACCCAGCCTGTCCCCGCCGGCGACGCTGATGCCCTTGGTCATCAAATCTTCCAGCACCATGTCGACGGTTGACTGGTTAAAGATAAATTCATTCACTGCCGGTGGCGGAATGAAGTCGGGCATCTCGCCATCTTCATCGGTGAAATCCTCTTCATAGCGGGCCTTGTCTGCTTCGGAAAGTTCATCGTAACAAATACCCTGCTCGAGGAACTTGGTTCTGACCTCTATATTATGGTAGGGAACCAGGACGTGGTCTTTCTCTACCGCGGTTTCATAATCATAAGCGTAGGTCGGCACACCGCTCTCCATCTCAAAGAAATCATAGGTATTGCGATCGACCTCGGTCTTGGGAGTTGCGGTCAATCCCAATAACAGCCCATCAAAATACTCGAAAATGGCCCGGTATTTTTTGAAAATGCTGCGGTGGGCTTCATCGATGATAATCAAGTCAAAATGAGCCGGGGTAAACAGCCGCTGGCCGTCCGCATTCTTGGCTGTATCAATAGCATTGAGCATGGTGGGATAGGTGGAAAATACAATTCGGGCGGTTTTGTCCTCCTTGTTGCTCAGCAAATTGCACAAGGACATATCCGGCAGATAATTCTTAAAATCATCCTTGGCCTGTTTAACCAGGGCGGTGCGATCCGCTAAAAACAAAGTATTGGTTACATACCCGCCCCGGGACAAGACATCGGTCAGGCTGGAAGCAGTTCTGGTCTTGCCCGAGCCGGTCGCCATGACTAGCAGGGATTTGCGGTGGCCTTTTTCAATGTTTTCGCATACTGCCCGGATGGCTTCTTTCTGGTAGTAACGATCAGTTATTTTATCATCGATCGGTATCTCATTTAAAGCTTTACGTTCGCTGCGGCGGTTCATCAGTTTTTCCAGGTCTGACTTGGAAAATATTCCGCTCACCCTGCGTTGCGGCGAGGTCACGTCATCCCATAGGTAGGTTTCAAAACCGTTGGTGGTAAACATCATGGGCCGCCGGCCGGTCATATTCTCCAGACAATCGGCATAGAGTTTGGCCTGCTGGGTGCCTATGCGGGGATCTTTGGAAGTGCGTTTGGCTTCGATAATGGCCAGAGGCAGTCCGTCTTTGCCGTACAGCACATAATCGGCGTAACCTTTTCCCTCCGGATTAGGCATGCCGTAAAGCTCCACTTCTTCCCGCACATCGTCACCGAATACCCAGCCCAGAAGTTTCAGATCAACGTCGATATATTTTTTACGGGTGCGATATTCCGAAATATCCGCAGGCGTAAATTGGCGTTCCGCCTTGTGCTGCTGCTTGTCGGCGGTAAACTGTTCGCTCATCGCCGTAATCTTGGCGCGCAACGCGGCGATTTCTGAATCCTTCTGTTCGATGATACTTTCTTTTTCCTTGATCTTTGCTTCATTCAGGAATACTTTTTCAGCGGGAATTCTGGCTTCGTCAAAATAGTGTTCTTCATAATTCTCGCCGTAGCAATAGTCGATCCATTGGATGAATTCAAACAAGGAGGATAGAGATAGAACAGCATCGCTGCGGCTGATGGCTCGTTCCGTATGTACCGCCAGGTTACCCAGCTTGATTATGTATGGCAGCTTGCTCCAGGTCTGGTTGTCCAGGGCAAACCGGAAGGAAGGTTCATGAATCAACGACTGCAGATTGTCCTTGTAAGGCATTTCGATGGAATTGTCCGCCGAATACACCCATTTCACCGCCAGCTCCAGTGCCCGGCGGCAACCCACCGCCGCCATGGCAGACGAAGTCATCAGCACCCGCTCCGCTTCGAGACAGGCGCTGGCAAACAAGGCATATTCTGTTTGATCCTGCAGGAATTCAAAGTTCGCGGCCACTATTATCACCAAGCCTTATTCCCTGAGTTGGATTCAATATACTCAATTACCTTATTTTATAATACATCTATTCATCAAAATACTCACTCATTAAACTGTCAAAAAGATACTGGGTTTCGTCGATGGCTTTTTGAACGAGGGCTTTTTGTTCTTCGATTCTGGTGACGATTTCGGCGAATTGGGTTTGGAGATTAAGAGGCGGTAAAGGTATTTGTATTGTTGCCAATTGCCCCATGCTCACTCTCGTCCTTGTTTGCCCATGAAATAAACTAGAAATTAAAAGAATAAAATTTGGTAAATTAATAATTCCAGCAATATATTCTGACAATACTTTTTTTTGGTTTGGGCGGCAAAGAATACAATCTGCTTTATTAATAGCGCTCTTAATATGTGCAGGAATAATACATGCTCTTATATTTGGATCACCCAGTGTTCCTATTACAACATCTCCTGGAAAACATGCGTATTTCATTAAGCTTTCTTCAAAATATTTTTGGCTTATAAATACTTTATCAGTATTAATAAAATGGTTAACTCCTATATTGTTTAACCTAATTACACGTACACCTGAATTTTCATAATGACATGTTTTTAAGTTCGAACCAAATGGTCCATCTGAAAACTTAATCGAAAGATTTCTAAGTGTCTCTTTATCCCATCCCTTTTCATTTGTTACCGGATCGCCGAACATATCATAAAAGATTGATTTGATGAGGTTGTCCAGCTCGGCAAGCTGCTGTTTGTGCATGGCAAGCAGTTCTGAAACGGTGCCCAAGGTTTTGGCAATTTGCTTTTGGATTTCAAGGGAAGGGAGGAGGATTAGCATTTTTCTCATAGCTGCTTGATTCAACTTTGCTCTCGTTGTTCCACTTATTATTTTTGAAACATCATAGAACATAATTGAGTAGCAGAGATAATCTGTGTCTATCGACGGTTTAGCTTTCAGAACATGCGCATGATTATTAACCCAACACTTACCTGATACCCTATAAGCTATCGGTTTTGTCTTTGACCCAAAATTCCCCCCATCCTCAGCTAGCAATACTAGTTCATCATCAAATATATAATCTGATACAAAGTCTTGAACGCCGTTTGCACCATAATAAGGATAAATTCCATTTTCTCTTTCAGAAGCAGTAACCGGCACTCGCATTGAATCTAATATTTCACAGACTTCTTCGAGTTTCACCATTTCCCACTTACTCACCGATAAGCCCCCTCAACTCTTCCATCTTGGAGGCCATATCAATGCTCAGCTCGTCCAGTCGGGTCATGATTACAGCCGGAGGATCATACTCCACCTTCTCATAGACAACCTCTTTATAGCGGTTGATCGATAAATCATATTCATTAGCGGCAATGGCGGACTTGTCCACCAAAAAGCTCTGCTCGGTGGGCTTGCGGTTAACTTCCCCTTCGAGGTTATGGAAACGAGCAATAATATCGGGGATATCGTTGGCTTCAATGGCGGTGCGTTTATCGTCTAGTGAATAACCATCGGCTTTCATATCGTAGAACCAGATCTTGTCGGTGCCGCCTGCGCCAGTTTTGGTGAAGACCAGTACGGCCGTGCTGACTCCGGCATACGGTTTGAACACCCCGCTGGGCATGGAGATCACCGCCTGCAGTTGATGGTTTTCCACCAGTTCCGTGCGTAGGGCTTTGTGCGCTTTGGTGGTGCCAAACAAAACCCCGTCCGGTACGATGCAGGAACAGCGTCCGCCTTTGCGCAGCATCCGCAAAAAGAGGGCTACGAATAACAGCTCGGTCTTCTTGGTACTGCAGACTGCCTTTAAGTTGTCATGAATGCTCTCAGCATCCACGGTGCCGGTAAAGGGAGGATTGGCCAGAACGATATCGTAAGCCGATGAGATTATGTTCTGTTTGGAAACGCTGTCCATGTATTCAATCCGCGGCGTGGTAATCGAGTGCAGCATCAAATTCATGGCAGAAATACGCAGCATGGTGCGATCGGTGTCAAAGCCGGTAAACATATCGCCCCCGTAATGCTTCCATTGTTGCGGTGTCATTTCCGGCTCGTATTTTTCCCGGATATATTCGGCTGATGAAACCAGGAATCCCGACGTGCCGCAGGCCGGGTCACATATTTTATCATCCGGCCCGGGAGCCAGCAAGCGCACCATCATATCGCGGATCTGCTTGGGGGTACGGAATTGGCCGTTTTGACCAGCGGTAGACAGCTTGCCCAGCATGTATTCGTAAACGTCACCCTGCATATCCAGATCTTTGATATCGTGCTCGTATAGTTCGTCCAGGCCGGTAATAATTTTTTGCAGCACCTGCGGGGTGGGGATCAAAAACATCGCATCCTGCATAAAGCGGGAAAAAGACGAACTGTTTTTCCCGTTCATGTTTTTAATAAACGGAAACACTTTGGTTCCCACAATGTCATAGATCTCGCGGGCATCCTTGGTTTTAAACTTATTCCAACGCGTGGCCTGTCCGGCTTCATCCTGGGGAAAAATTTTCGGCATGGCTTCCCCGCTCACGGCTTCCATGCTTTCGTTTTCCAGTTCCTTTTCATCCAGTGAACGGATAAACATCAAATAGGTAAGCTGTTCAATAACGGTTAAGGGATTGGTTATTCCTCCCGCCCACATATCGGTCCATATTTTATCAATCTTGTTGCGTATCTCGCCTGTCAGCATATTCTCTGCTCCGATCTTTGTCAAAATGTTTTAGTATATTTAATTTCCTTTATTATTGTCACATTTCTCCAACAAAAACAAAATCCCTGCCCTTTGCATTTGACGTTACAAAACATAGTGTCATAATTAATCACCGGTAAGAGCTTGTTAGAGGTAGGGCTTATCCGGCACTGCTCTTGATCAGCAAAAGAAGCCTACCGTTCGTTGTAGGCTTCTTTCATTTAATATTCTTTTCCAAATCCTCGGTCTGCTATAATTCGAACTCCATAAAATTAAGATTCTTTACAAAACCATAGTCCCTGTATAAATAAACACCCATGTCAGACGCCGTAATATGTACTACACTACAACCATTTTTGCGAGCCTCATTTATCACCTTATCCAGCAACTGTTTGGCAATGCCTTTTCTTCGGTAATGCTTGATGGTATACATGCTGGACAGAAGGCCGATTTTCCCTGTGGGATTTGAATAGTAGGGCGGTTTTCCCACAAAAGACATCCCGCTTGTTGCGATGATTTTCTCCCCATCCAGCGCCAGCCAAGATATAAATGTGCCGTCATCAAAATGCTTTTCATAAAAAGCAAATAGGGAGGGCGCCAGATCAAATGCCGGGTCAGCTCCTTCTTCCTGCAACTGTTCCAGTCTGAGGCTAACATACTCTTGAATATCTGCTTTATCTAATTTTCTATAAGTAATTGAACCCATCGCTAACAATCAACACCCCATTTAATATTTCTTATTTCGTAATTTATACGGTCGTATTCTCTTCGTCGTTGCCGATAACTTCCAATATCTGCTTTTGATGTTTGCCAAGCAACAGCATGAGGGCGAGATCTTCGGGGCTGAATTCGTTCGTAACTGTCCTCTGGCTGCCGGGCAGATTTGCAGAAACAACGGAGGTTGCAGATGCTAATCCGGCCATGATATTTCTGTTGCCATATCCCATAACTTTAGCAACATAGTTCTGTGTTTCTTTAAAAGGAGGAATCCCATTATATTTCTTCACGTTGCCGGGCCCCGCATTATAGGCGGCAATAGCTAATTCTGTGTTTCCGTCAAATTGGTTGAGCATTTGGCTTAAATATTTGGCTCCGCCCATGATGTTCTGTTCCGGATTATAGGCATCGGTGACTCCGAGCGATTTTGCCGTAGCCGGCATGAGCTGCATGATTCCCATTGCCCCGCAGGAGGATGTGGCATGACTGTTGAAGTTTGATTCTGCCTTGGCAACCGCTTTAAGGAGATTGACCGGAACGTTGTATTTTTTAGAAGCAGCCTCGAAAATACTGTCCAAGTCAGTTCCGGATTTATTCGAGCTCTTTTTCAACACATCCGCAAAATCGGTTTTATCCGTATTTTTGCCGGAATTGCCGGATCGTTCAACGTTTGCTGTTCCGTTTATGCCGATCTTTTCAACATTCATATAACTCCCCCTGTTTCAAACTAATGTAAAACGCCTGCCTTGTCAAATGAATTAATCCCTCTTGATACGGCCTTTTATTCTTATCAAAGCTCGATCCAGTACACATTCATGAGTTTTCCATCCGCATGGTTTTGTTTCTGTCAGCACGCCGCCGCATTCCAATTCTCTCCGCTTCTCCAATAGGGGTAATACTGAAAAAATCCAATTGGCACTTCATCGACATCATAGTTTAAGTATATGGAATTACATTTTCAACATATCATTATCATCAAACTCAAAGTTAGGGCCCCAGGCCACTTCCCAGTAATATCCGTCAGGGTCGGAGAAATATGCATGAAAGCCACCCCAGAAAACGTCTTGCGGCTCTTTGACAATAGTTGCCCCAGCTTTTCGTGCAAGTTCAATTACTTCTCTTACTTCTTCTTTTGTTTTGGCATTATAGGCAAGAGTAATACCACCAAACCCAGAAGAAATCTCAGGAGGATTGTCATTATTAATGTCTTTCGCCAATAACTCAAGCGGATATAGTTCAAGCTTGGTTCCGGATGTGCTGAAAAAAACCACCGCTGGATTGTTGCTCTTTTCATCTGTCCTAAAGCCAAGTCCGTCACGATAAAACGTAATTGCTTTCTCCATATTCCTGACACCTAAACAAATAATATTTAGTCTGTTCATATGGGTTCTCTCCTCCGTACAAAATTCGCGAAAATTTTTTCTCTTACAGTAAACTACCCACTGGATTTTATACCAGTTGCATTACAATATGAGGAAATCAGCAGCCTTTGCCGTCGATGGAACAAGAAATTCCTGTTTGCTCTGGTCCTCCCGAGGTTAACTGGCGCAAAAATTTCGTCATGATCACGGTGGAACAGGAATTCCTTCAGCTGTTTAGTGCTCCGGATGGGCAGCTGCAAAACCGCAAACGTCCGCAGGTCTCTCCGAAAAACAAATCAAATGCATTTCTCCAATACCTGTCTAATCTTTGCCATTCTATCGTCCGGTGCAAGCTTGAGATCAGAAAAGTTCTCTTCGTAACCAGGCCGCTCAATTGCATAAAATTTCCCGATCGCAATGGGTGCCTCGGAGTTGTAGTTCCATTTTTTTATCATATGCAAAGCCTCATCATAGCTAGCCGGGTCGGTAACTTCGGCCTCATAAACGTTTTTATTATAAAACTGATAGAGATTGTTATAGGTAACACAAACCTGCAGCGCTTCAACGAATGAAAATCCTTTATGCATAATGGCCTCTTTCATTAGTTTCTGGAAGTGTTCACTCCTGACCGGATACCCCCGTGCTATGAAGGTCGCCCCACTGACCAACATAAGTTCCAAAGGATTAAATGGAATTTCCTTGGCCCCATAAGGAGTCGTAGTACCTTTGTAGTTTATTGGAGACGTTGGTGTAAACTGGCCTGTAGCCAGCGCATAAGCACGGTTGTCGTGAACAATAACCGTAATGTCAATATTTCTTTTAGCAGCAAAAATGAGATGTTCCAATCCTTCGGCATACGAATCACCGTCTCCGACAAAACAAATAACCTTCATACCCCGGTCAGCCAGCTTGATGGCTTCCGCAACAGGGATTGCCCGGCCATGGATGGAATTAAAGCTGTTAACAGGTAAGTAATCAACTATTTTAGCGTGATTTCCGATTCCGCTTACAAGCACGATCTTCTCCATGGGCAACCCTTCACGCCCCAACTCCTCCAAAACAACCTGCACGCTGTTAAGAATTCCGAAATTTCCACAACCCGGGCACCAAGCAATCGGTGTATCGGTTTTTAATTCACTCATGCCATCACCTTCTTTATATCATTTTCAAGTTCTTCCAGGGAAAACGGTCGCCCATCGTATTTTAAGATTTGCTCATCAATATGATATCCATGCTGTCGCAGAAGGATGGCCAACTGTCCGGTAGCATTTTCCTCCACGCTGATGATTTTTCTTACTCCCTCCATCGCCTGTGACAGTGCTTTAGTTGGGAAGGGAGACATCACTAACATCTGGATCACTTGCAAGTCGAACTTTCGTGCAATCTCAACGCAAACTCCTTTTGTCGAACCCCAGCATAGCAGCGCTGTATCACCTTGACCGTAAACCTTCACGGTTTCATAGTCCTCCAATTCCTGAGCAAGAATTCTTTCCTTAAGGAGCCCCTTTTCAGCGCTACCTTTAGCAACAACAGGCTCTTCACTGGTTATCCCGTATTCATCATGAACATAGCTATTGGTTTTTATCGCCTGTCCCTCCTGAGGCGGAAAAGCCAAGGGTGATACGCCGTCTGCCGCATCTTTATAGCGCTGATATTTCCCCTGCCCGTTCCAAATAACCGGCGGTTCTTCCTGCAGACCTTCCACCAAGCTTGCATCAAAACTGTATAGACCCAGTCCGAGTATTCTGTCTGAAAGTATAATGGCCGGTATCTGGTATTTCCAGGCTTTATTCAGAGCTACCCCCGACCAATAGCAAGCTTCTTCCGCGTCGCCGGGCGCCACGATAAACCGGGGAAATTCCCCCTGACTGGCATGAAGGACAAAAAGCAGATCAGTCTGAGCGGTATATGTAGGCATTCCCGTTGACGGCCCGGATCTTTGACCCATTACTACCACTACCGGCAGTTCGGCTTGCCCGGCCAGGCCCAGACCTTCAACCATCAGGCTGAACCCGCCGCCTGAGGTGCCCACGGCAGTCTTAACCCCCATATAGGCATAGCCTAGAGCCATTGTCATCACGGCAATCTCACTCTCTGGAGGTATTACCTGCAATCCGAATTCTGGTGCCAACCCGGCTAAAAACTCCAAAATTGGTGAAGTCGGTGTCATGGGATAAGCAACATAAGCTTGCAGTCCTGCCTGGAGCAGTCCCAGACTGATCGCCTGACTACCGCTAAGTACCGGCATAATAGACCGTTCAATCTTCTCCATGGCATTATATTGATGGGCCAGGTCAAAGCCTCTGCGCGCGATCTTCAAATTTTTTTCCAACATTGAGGGCATATGTTTTATAAGCAGCTCTTCGCATAGGCTCCATTCGATACCGAAAGCCTTGCAGAGTCCGCCGATCATACATGTATGGCGCATCCCGGGCAATCCACCCTCCTCCTTTAGGATTTGGGAGATGGGCAATCCCAAAGTGGGCTGCGTGATTCCTTTCACCTGAACTTCATTTTCATCAAAAATAATGAGGGTATTCTCTTTTAATCTTCTTTTATGTAAGTCTATTGCAGCCTGATTTGAAGCCAGAACTACATCCACCAGATCCGAGTGTGTAGCTATCTTTTCATCAGAACCACGGATAATAGCAAAGTTGTGCCCGCCCTTAACCAAAGATGGAAAATCACAATACATATAAATATAATAGCCTAGTCGGTTGAAAAGCCTGCTGATTACAGTTCCTGTCTCATTGATGCCATCGCCGGTTAGTCCACCGATCAGAATAGATATTTCCTTCATAAAAATCCCCTTTTCGCATTCTCTTCTTTTCGTTAATTCTATCGGCAGCAAATCATCCATTGTTCAAGTGCATCAGTTTTATTTTGTTAGGCAAGAACGTCCCGGCGTAACGGGGTGCCCAGTATGCTATCATAAATTTCCACGCCATCTTCCTCTATCCGCTGGCGTAAGGGTTCGTTATTTAATCTCAGCATATCAATAACATCAATTTTATAAATGCCGGCAGCATCA
>CAZRMB010000041.1:0-14018 GCA_964600925.1 uncultured Syntrophomonas sp. | reverse complement strand
CCCAACCGCTGGCAGGTTATAAAGAAGTCAAACCGGTCGTGTTTTGTGGTCTTTACCCCCTGGAAAACAATGAATTTGAGAGACTGCGGGATGCCCTGGAAAAACTCAAACTCAACGATGCCTCCCTGCTCTACGAGCCGGAGTCATCTGATGCACTGGGTTTCGGATTCCGCTGCGGCTTCCTGGGACTATTGCATATGGAAATTGTGCGGGAGAGATTGGAAAGGGAATATGATCTCACCCTGCTGGCCACTGCACCCAGCGTTATCTATCGCATCCTGCTGACGGATGGCAGTGAAGTGTTTGTGCAAAATCCATCCCATTGGCCTGAACCGCAGCGTATTGAAAAGATCATGGAACCATATGTCAAAGCTTCCATCATGGCTCCCAATGAATATGTAGGCACGATCATGGAACTGTGTCAGGATAAACGAGGCAGTTATATAAATATTGAGTACATCACTCCCCAACGTGTGATCATCAGCTATAATCTGCCTCTGGCAGAAATCCTGTTTGATTTCTTTGATGGGTTGAAATCCAGAACCAAGGGTTATGCTTCTTTGGACTACGAGTTAAAAGGATATGAAGAGTCTGACCTGGTTAAAATGGATATTCTCCTTAATGGAGAAGCGGTTGACGCCCTTAGTACCATTGCCCATAAAGACAAGTCCTATTACCGGGGAAGGGCGCTGGTTGAAAAATTGCGCAAAATCATCCCGCGGCAGATGTATGAAGTTGCCATCCAGGCATCCATCGGCAATCGGGTCATCGCCCGCGAATCAGTCAAAGCCATGCGCAAAGACGTGCTGGCCAAATGCTACGGAGGCGACATCACCCGCAAAAAGAAACTTCTGGAAAAACAAAAAGAAGGCAAGAAAAGGATGAAACAGATCGGCAGGGTGGAAGTGCCGAGGGATGCTTTCATGTCGGTCATGGATATTGAAAGTGATAAATAACAGCTCAGCCGGTATATATGTTCATGTGCCTTTTTGTGTGAAAAAGTGCAGCTACTGTGATTTTTATTCACAACCGCTGCCGGATCAGGACAGCCTGGAAAAATATACGCAGAATTTGTTGCGGGAAATTGAACAACAGGCTGGCAGCTGGGATGAAAGGCGATTCAGCACCGTATATATCGGCGGAGGAACCCCGAGTTTGCTGAGCCCGGAACAGATTGACCGAATCCTGGCGGGCTTACATCATAATCTGCACATTTTGCCCCAACCGGAAATCTCTCTGGAAGCCAATCCCGCCACCCTGGACATCAATCGTCTGCAGGAACTGAAAAGTGCCGGTATCAATCGTATTTCGTTAGGAGTACAGAGCTTCCGTGATGAAGAACTGAAGATACTGGGACGGATCCACGGGGCAAAAGCAGCCAGGCAAGCGGTGGATGAAATAATCAAGGCCGGGTTTGATAATTTCAACCTGGATCTGATTTATGGCATTCCCGGTCAGAGTCTGGAGGACTGGATTTACAATTTGCACCTGGCAGTTGAATGTCAGCCCCGGCATATTTCCACTTATCTTCTGCAGCTTGATCCTTCCGTTCCCCTGGCGCGACAGATCAGCGCCGGCAGGTACAAAGTTCTGTCGGAAGATACGGAAGCCGATATGTATTACGGCGCGCTGGATTATCTTACCGGTGAAGGTTATCATCATTACGAAATCTCCAATTTTGCGCAGCCGGGCTATGCGTGTAATCACAACCTGATCTATTGGCAGGCTGGAGAATATTTGGGCCTGGGCCCCGGAGCAGTAAGCTTCCGGGACGGACGAAGATGGATCAATAAAGAGATCAAATCCTGTCCGGAATTTAAGGAAGAAGCGGGCATTGCTGCAGTTGAAACCCTGGAAATCATGAACAATCATGACCGCTTTGTTGATGCGGTTATTTTAGGTCTGCGCATGACTGACGGCATATCCAGACAGCAATTCATGGATCGCTTCGGTATAGATTTTTATCAGGTGTATCATTCTATAATTGAGAAGTTTAGCCGGGAAGAGATTTTGATTGCCGATCAGGATCGAATATACCTGAGCCGACGTGGCTATTTCCTTTCCAACCAACTGCTGTCTGAATTGCTGTGAAAACCGAAACCTGAACCTAAAGCAGAGGGTTTGTTTATAACTCAGCGATACGTCTTGACAAAGATTGGGACTGGTGATATTTTTTAATAAACACCAATTAGCACTCAATGAATGCGAGTGCTAACAGAGTGGGCGGTGATCATATGAGTTTGGATGAAAGAAAAAAACACATATTGGAATCAATCATCAAGGATTACGTACAAACGGCTGAACCGGTTGGTTCGCGGGCCATTGTCAGAAAACACGGCCTGAATGTAAGTGCTGCTACCGTACGCAATGAAATGGCTGATCTGGAGGAAATGGGCTATTTGGAGCAGCCCCATACTTCTGCGGGAAGAATTCCATCAGAAAAGGGCTTCCGTTACTATGTGGACTGGATGATGGAAAAAGAGAATCTCAGTGATGAGGAAATGGAAGTACTGGAGAAGCTATTAAATGAGAATATTCGCGATTGGGGAGACATAGCTCAAGGGGTGGGCAGCTTTCTGACCCAGGTCAGCAATTATACCTCATTTATAATTGTGCCGTCCATTAAGTTTACCCAGTTTCAGTATCTGCATCTGATCCCGATCCAGGATGGGCAGGCGCTGGTGTTGGTGGTGACTGATATTGGCATATTGCTGCACCGCAAAATAGATGTGCCCAAGGGCATTACCGCCAGTGATCTACAATCGGTTGCGGATGTTTTCAACCAGGTCTTTAGAGGGAAAAAACTGGCTGAAATGAAGCGCAGTCAGCTGCAGATTCTGAGGGAAGATTTGAAAAAGCGCCGCCAGGTCATTGATAAAGCGCTGGATGCAATCGACAATCTGCTGGAGAATTCAGGCGAAGAAAAAGTGCTTATCAGCGGGGCATTGAATATACTTAATGAACCGGAATTCAAGGATTTGTTTAAATTGAAGCGCATACTTACGATTCTCGAAGAGGATAATTTACTCAAGGATATTCTGCCGGAGGGCATCACCCAGGACGTTGATTATCGCATCGGCAAGGAAAATATATCCGAAGATATCAGAGAAATGAGTCTGGTTTATACCGGCTACAAGACCAGTGGCGATATGGGGAAAATGGGATTGATAGGACCGGTGCGGATGGAATACTGGAAAGCAGCTGGTACGCTGGATTCGGTACGCATATTTATTGAAGATATACTAAAAAAACGTATATAAACGGGAGATAAGGATGACAGAGAAAAACCTTGTAAACGGTGAAGTGGATCAAAAATTTCAAACCCTTTTAAGCAACGCCAACGCTGCCCGGGTAATATCTCAGGCAATTGAAGGGACGATCGGACCCAAAGGCCTGGATATTATGATGGTCGACAAGTTTGGCGATGTGGTTATCAGCAATGACGGGGTTACCATATTAAAGCTGATGGAAGTTAACCATCCAGCCGCCCGCATGATCATCAACGCTGCCAAAGCCCAACAGGCAGAGGTGGGTGACGGTACCACCACGGCTACCTTGCTGGCGGGGGCAATGATATCTGTCGGCGCTGAACAGGTGCTAAAAGGCGTGCCGGTGACCAAAGTAATTCAGGGTATTAAAATCGGCACGGAGCATTGTCTGAGAGTAATCAAATCGCAGAGTATCGAGATAGAATCTTTTGATGACGAGAAACTTCTGAATGTTGCCCTTATTGCCGGACGCGGGGAGATGGATCTTGCCCGGTTGGTGATTGAAGGCGCCCAAATTATAGGAACCGATAGAATGCTTGCCCCTGATTTTAAATTCTGTGATACAGTGGTTGCCCGTGAAGCAGTAGAGAGCAAGGTGTTCACCGGGGTACTGATCAACCGTGAACCGCTCAATCAGGAAATGCCACTGTCTCTCGATAATGTGAAGATATTGCTGCTCAGTGATACGCTGGCTCCCGAGGAAGTTGACAGCGAAGCACGCAGCACGGAGAACGGCTTTCAATATTTTTTGCACAACCGGGAGCAATATCAACATAACCTGAACAAAATAGCTGAAATGGGAGTCAAGCTGGTTGTGACCGATCGGGGTATTGACGATTTGGCCGAGCAGATTTTCAGTGATGCCGGCATCATGGCCATCCAAAGGGTTTCACATCTGGAGATGGAGAGAATCGCCAGGAGCAGCGGAGCCCGCAAAATAAAACGCAGTGCGCTCAATAAAGAAGCAGGGTTGCTGCAAAAATATTTAGGTTTTGCTGAAAAAGTGGAGGTTGACCAGAAGGCTGGTCATACGCTGTTATACAATGGCGGCGGGGAAAGTACAGCCACCATTTTGATTGGAGCTGCTACTGAAGAATTGGTCGAAGAAAGGGAACGGATTGCCCGCGATGCTGCTGCAGCAGTACAAGCAGCCCTGCAACAGGGGATTGTACCCGGAGCCGGATCAGCTGAGATTTGGGCTGCCCAGCATCTGAATGAACTGGCCTGGGAACTGAAAGGGATGAATTCCTATGGCGTCTTATGCGTCAAGGAAGCACTGTTGAAACCGTTTCATTGTATTGCCCAAAATGCTGGTTTTAACCCTTTGGAGAAAATGGAGGAAGTCGTTGTCGCTCAAATGCAAAATGAGTCAGGTTTTATAGGAATGGATTGTGACAGCGGTGAAATTATAGATGTTATGGAAGCCGGGATCGTAGATCCGGCCTGGGTCAAAATGTATGCTATCAAGACTGCCGCTGATGTGACGGTGGCGATTCTGAAAATAAATACCATTATTAAAATGAACGAAATAGATACAGCCAGATTGCCGAATATGGAATAGGGGTGATAGTTTTGAACAATAATCCGCATGATAATGAAGAAATTAATGTACAGAGCAATGAAAATACGGCTGGAGTTGAAGATGTTGTGCAGGATGAGGCTAAAAGTGAATTTGAGCTGCTGCAGGAGCAATTGCTGAATAAAAGTGAAGAAGCTCAAAAATATTACGACCAGTATTTAAGAAGTCTGGCTGAAGCAGAGAACTTAAGAAAACGCAGTCAGCGGGAAAAGGAAGAATATCTAAAATATGCTCAGTTGTCGATCATCAAAAAACTGTTGCCGATTATCGACGATTTGAACCGGGGGATGGAAGCTGCCAATGCGGCCCAGGATTTTGAAGGATTAAAAAAAGGCATGGAAATTACGGCCAGAAATCTGGCAGACCTGCTCCGGCAGGAAGGGGTACAGGAGATCGAATGCGTGGGCAAACCCTTTGATCCACAGTATCATGAACCACTGATGGTCGTAAGCAGCGATGAACATCCGGAAAATATTATCATTGAAGAACTGAACAAAGGTTATATCA
Source organism: uncultured Syntrophomonas sp. (assembly GCA_964600925.1). GTDB lineage: Bacteria > Bacillota > Syntrophomonadia > Syntrophomonadales > Syntrophomonadaceae > Syntrophomonas_B. The sequence continues at coordinate 8,663 of CAZRMB010000041.1, read as the reverse complement.
TGCATGACCGGGTGATCAGGCCCAGCTTGGTCAAGGTCAGCGGTTAATCGTCGGATTGCAGCCAAAAACTGGTTGGATGGTTGTTATCATAATAAACGGAAATGGCTTAGGTCGTTTCTGAAATGATTGAAAAACATTTATTAATTTGTGGAGGTGTCCTATAAAATGGGAAGAGTTGTTGGAATTGACCTTGGAACGACCAATTCAGTAATTGCCATTATGGAAGGCGGCGAGGCTGTTGTTATAGCCAATGCAGAAGGAGAGAGAACGACTCCTTCGGTGGTTGGTTTTTCAAAAACCGGTGAGCGGCTGGTAGGCCGGGTAGCAAAAAGACAGGCCATAACAAACCCGGACAGAACCGTATCTTCAATCAAAAGAAAAATGGGAACAGATTACAAGGTAAACATCGAGAGTAAAACCTATTCACCGCAGGAAATATCAGCCATGATCCTGCAAAAGCTGAAAACCGACGCGGAAGCTTATCTGGGAGAAAAAATCACCCAGGCAGTCATTACCGTACCGGCATATTTTACCGATTCACAGCGCCAGGCCACCAAGGATGCCGGTAAGATAGCCGGCATGGAAGTGTTGCGGATCATCAATGAGCCGACCGCTGCGGCTCTGGCTTATGGCCTTGACAAGGAAGAGAACCAGACCATCATGGTGTTTGACCTGGGTGGAGGAACATTTGACGTATCCATTCTGGATATCGGCGACGGAACCTTTGAGGTCAAAGCGACCAGCGGCAACAACCGTTTGGGTGGAGACGACTTCGACGACCGGATCATCAACTGGCTGAACCAGGAATTCAAAACTGCCAATGGAATAGACTTAAATAACGATAAAATGGCCATGCACAGACTAAAAGAAGCGGCTGAGAAAGCCAAACATGAATTATCCGGCATGATGAGTACGGAAATCAATATACCTTATATTACCGCTACCCAGGAAGGGCCGCTGCATCTGGAGAGGACTCTTACCAGGGCTAAATTCAACGATCTTACGGCCGACCTGGTTGAGAAGACCATGGGTCCGCTTAAACAAGCAATGAAGGATGCCAATATGAAACCCTCGGAAATTGACAAGATCATTCTGGTGGGCGGTTCGACACGTATTCCGGCAGTTCAGGATGCGGTTAAGGGCTTCCTGGGCAAAGATCCCTTCAAAGGGATAAACCCTGACGAGGTAGTCGGTCTTGGTGCGGCTATACAAGGCGGCGTGCTGACTGGCGATATTACGGATGTGGTTTTGCTGGATGTCACTCCCCTGTCATTGGGAATTGAGACGCTGGGCGGAGTATTTACCCGGGTTATCGACCGTAATACAACCATCCCGACCGAGAAGAGCCAGGTGTTCACAACTGCCAGTGACAATCAGCCTTCGGTTGATATCCACGTTCTGCAGGGTGAGCGGAAAATGGCGGAGCATAACGTAACGCTGGGAAGATTTCAGCTGACCGGTATTCCTCCGGCACCTCGCGGTGTACCCCAGGTCGAGGTTAAATTCGATATTGATGTCAACGGTATCGTATCGGTAACTGCCAAGGATCTGGCTACCAACAAGGAACAGCGCATAACCATAACCGCCAACAGCGGTTTGAATGATGATGATATTGATCGTATGGTAAGAGACGCCGAGCTTTTTGCTGAAGAAGATGAAAAACGCTTAAAGGAAATTGAGACCCGCAATTCAGCGGACAGTATGATTTATCAGGCTGACAAGACACTGAAGGATTTTGCTGAACAGATAGAGGAAAATGACAAGACATCCATTGAAGACGCTAAAGAAGCACTGAAAAAAGCCCTGGAAGGCAGCGACATTGACGATATTGCCGCTAAAACAGAGGCACTGACCAATGCCATTTATGCAGTTTCCGCCAAAGCCTACGAAAAGGCAAATCCGGGAACTGGCGCTGATGATGGTGTGTTTGACGCTGATTACAATATTCCGGACGAAGACTAAAGCGGTTTGATAGCTGCACAGTAATTAAACTTTAACACGGATGGGTATCGATAGCACCGCTGCTCAAGCGGTAGCTTGCTCAATCCGTGTTAATCTGTTCCAGGATTTTTGTTGCAAAAAATATTCGGCAGGCAGGAAGGTGGGGGAAAATGGCCGATAAAAGAGATTATTATGAGGTATTGGGGGTGTCGCGTGATGCCGCTCCTGATCAAATCAAGAAAGCCTATCGTCAACTGGCCAAAAAATACCATCCCGATGTAAACAAGGATGACAAGGATGCTTCTGATAAATTCAAGGAAGTAGCCGAAGCTTACGAAGTGTTGAGTGATGAACAAAAGAGAGCCACCTATGATCGCTTCGGACATGATGCCTTTGACCCGACCAAAGGAGGAGCAGGGGCAGGCGGATTTGGGGAAGGAATGGGCGGATTCGGCGATATTTTTGATCTTCTTTTCGGGGCGGCCGGGGGCGGCGGACAACGCCGGCGCAGCGGCCCGCAGCGCGGCAGTGACCGGGAAGTAAGACTGGATATAGATTTTGAGGAAGCTGTTTTTGGCAGCGAAAAGGATTTTGATCTGCAACGGGTCGAAAAGTGTGGCACTTGCAAAGGCAATGGAGCCGAACCGGGCACCCCGATAAAAACCTGTCCCCAGTGCAAAGGCGCAGGCCAGGTGCGCAGTGCCCAAAGTACACCTTTTGGACGTTTTGAAACGGTCAAGACCTGTACCCGCTGCCAGGGCGAGGGCAAAATAATTGAAAAACCGTGTGCCGCTTGTAAAGGAACCGGGAAAGTCAGAAAGAAACGCACCATCAATGTAAAAATCCCTGCCGGCATCGATACCGGTGCGCGTCTGCGGATGTCGGGTGAGGGTGAAATAGGCATTAACGGCGGTCCTGCGGGAGATCTTTATATTATGATCGTGGTTCGTCCCCACGAGCGGTTCGCCCGTGATGGTTTTACGCTCATCACTGAGACGGAAATCGATTTTGTACAGGCTTCCCTGGGTGCCGAAATTGAGATCCCGCTACTGGGCGGCATGACACATAAACTGGAAATTCCAGCCGGCAGTCAGCCCGGTGATGTGATTACGGTCAAAGGCAAAGGCATTCCCCATCTACACGGCCAGCGCAGTGGTGATCTGAAAGTATACCTGAAAATAAAGATACCTACCAAATTGACCAAACGGCAAAAAGAACTGCTGATGAACTTTTATAATGACAATGAAAATAAGGAAAATAAAAAAGGAATTATTGACAAATTCAAAGATGCCATGGGCTAAAGGAGAATAACAATTGAACTGGAAAGAATATGCGGTAGTTACAGAAGGTCAATGCGTAGAAGCCGTGGCCGGGATTTTTCACAGCCTTGGTTCGGGCGGGGTCAGCATTGTCCCCAGCCAAACGGAAGTTGGGCAAATCGTGGAAGGAATAGCCAAGGACCCTGTCACCCCTGCTTACGGGGAGCATGATTTGGTACTGGTAAAGGCTTATTTTCCAGAGGAACGTGACATTTCAGACGAATTGCAGGAAGCACTGCAGTTGGTGGAAGAAAATTTTCAGGTCCGCCCCCAACTGATCCTTGGCGAAGTAAAGGAAGAAGATTGGGAAGAATCCTGGAAAAAATATTACCATTGTTTTAAAATCGGCGATCGCCTTATTGTCAAGCCTTCCTGGGAAGACTATGATCCGCAACCGGGCGAGGTAGTGATCGAACTTGACCCGGGAATGGCATTTGGAACCGGCAGTCATGCTTCAACCCGCTTTTGTCTGCGCTTTATCGACCAGTACGTCCAGGGCGGCGAAAACATCATCGACGCCGGGTGCGGGTCCGGCATCCTGTCGATTGCTGCTGCCAAATTGGGGGCCGCACAGGTGCTGGCGATGGACATTGATGAACTGGCGGTCAAAATAGCTCGGGCCAATGTTAAAATGAACAATCTGGAAAAAATCGTTAACGTTGAAGTGCGGGACATTACAGAAGATCTGGCCGGTTTTAAAGCCGATTATATATTTGCCAATATAACCGCAGAAGTCGTTTGTCTGCTGATCCCCCGGGCCGCCGAGTTGTTGTCCGCTGGTTCATATTTGTTCTGCTCCGGCATTATTGAAAGCCGCTGGCCGCAAGTTCGGCAGCAGTTGGAAAGCTATGACTTTGAAATCGGGCAGGTGCTGCAGGAAAACGAATGGATGGGGATTGCTGCCCGAAAAAAATGATCCCGGACAACCTTTAAGATGGCAGGGAGTTTGAATGATGCATCGTTTTTATGTCAGCCCGCAGGATATAAATGACCGGCAGATGCGGCTGGACCTGGAGCAGAGTCGTCATATAGACAAAGTATTGCGGCTTGGACCGGGTGAAAGAGTGATTGTTTTTGACGGTCTGGGCCGGGAATATGAAATACAGCTGAGCGGTCTGCACGACGGCCGGGTTGAGGGTGAAATCATCCGGATGCTGCCCCAGTCTGTTGAACCTTCGTTTATGATCAACCTGGTGCAGGGAATCGCCAAAGGCGAAAAAATGGATTTTATTATTCAAAAAGCGGTTGAGCTGGGGACGGCTGCCATTTATCCTTTTTTCAGCCAGCATGCGGTCGTGAAGCTTGAAAAGGAACGTGCCGTCAAGAAACAGGAGAGATGGCAGGCCATTGCCCGCGAAGCCTGCAAGCAGTGCCGACGCAGCCGTATCCCGAATGTCCATCAGCCCTGTTCTCTGCAGACCATAATGGAAATTATCAACGGCAAACCTGCTGTAATGCTGTATGAGAACGAAACCCGGCAGGGGTTAAAAGAATGGTTGGCTGAGAAGCGCCCTTCACTGACAGGTGAAAAGGAGCTTTTTTTAATGATCGGTCCGGAAGGCGGTTTTGCACCATCTGAAGTTGAAATGGCACGCTCCCGGGGAGTTTTAACCGCCGGGCTGGGGCCGCGCATATTGCGCACGGAGACTGCGTCTTTGGCAGCATTGACCATTGTTCTTTACGAACTGGCCGATCTGGGATCGGGGCATTCAATATAGATACATATGAAGTGAAATAAAGAAGCAGGTTGGTCTTATGAACAGAATTGCATTTCATACCTTGGGCTGCAAGGTCAACCAGGTTGAAACAGAAGGATTAATTGAGGATTTCATCAGCCGTGGTTATGAGCTGGTTGATTTTGATGATAAAGCTGACATCTACGTAATCAACAGCTGCACGGTTACCCATGTCAGCGACCGTAAATCGCGTGCCATGATAAGGCGGGCAGTGCGCCGCAATCCGGATGCACTGGTTGTAGCGACCGGTTGCGTTGCCCAGGTTGATGCTGAGCAATTGGCATCGATCGAAGGGGTCAACCTGGTGGTCGGCAATCGGGATAAGGAAAATCTGGCCGCTGTAATAGAGGATTATTTACTGCGCGGTCATTCCGGCAGAGAAATCATGGTTAGCCCCATCGACCGTGAAAACAAACCGCAGGAGATACTGTACAGTTACCATCATCGGCGTACCCGGGCTTTCGTGAAAATTCAGGACGGTTGCCAGAGCTTCTGCAGTTATTGTATCGTACCGATGGCGCGGGGACCGGTGAGAAGCAAAGCGCCGGAGGTTGTATTGCATGAAATGGAACAGCTGGTGCAGCTGGGCTACCAGGAAATCGTGCTGACCGGCATCCATACCGGGTTTTACGGAACAGATATCCCCGATTGGGATCTTAGCCGTCTGACTTCCGCAATTTTGGATCAGATTGAGGGTCAGTACCGGATCCGTTTAAGCTCAATTGAGCCGCTGGAACTTGATGAAAAACTGTTAACCATATTGGCTGCTGACCGGCGTATGTGCAGGCATTTGCATATCCCTCTTCAGAGTGGCAGCAATGCAGTACTCAAGGCCATGGGACGACGCTATGACCGTGATTACTACAGGCAACTTGTAAATTCGGCTGCGGCCCGCATTCCAGGCCTGGCCTTTACCGCTGATGTTATGGTTGGTTTCCCGACGGAGAATGAACGGGATTTTCAGGACACATATGATTTAATTGCAGAATTGCCCTTGTCAGATCTACATGTTTTCAAATATTCTATACGCAAGGGCACCAGAGCAGCGCAAATGTACCCGCAGGTTCCTGAGCAGGAAAAGAACCAGCGCAGTGAAGTATTGCTTGATCTGGCGCGAAAGAAAAAACTGGAATTTGCAAAAAAATTTATTGGCCAACGATTTAACTTGCTTGTTGAAGAAAAATCAGGTAAACATAAATATATAGGACTGACAGACAACTATTTGGAAGTTGTAGTTCAATCTGATCAGGATTTGTGTGGTCAGTCAGTTGAAGTTGAAATCGTATCTGCTGATCCCAAAGCCATCTTCGGAACTATATGTATAGAGCCGCAGTAATTACTTAATACTTTATTTAAATCAGCATCGCAATAATAAATTTTACAACATTTGAAAGGGGTTAACCCATGGGATTTAAGGAGATTGGCAAAAAGCTGCAGCTAGCCCGCGAAGAAGCCGGCCTGAGCCAGGAACAACTGGCGAATATGTTGGGATGTGCGCAATCCACATTATCCAACTATGAAAAGGGCAAACGGCGTCTATACCTCACTCAACTTGAAAATATTGCCGAGCTTCTGGATAAGCCGATTGAGTATTTTATGGAAAGCTCATCCAACCATACTGAAGGTTCGGCAGTAAACACCCTTGCTAATTCAGAAGATGATGATCAGGAATTGTTGCAGATCATCAATACGCTTTATATGCTTCCGCGGGAGCGGCGGCGCTCTGTTATGGATTATATCATGTGGCAAAAGACTCGTAGCAATTAGGAGGACTTAATATGTTTAGAAGTACTATCTCCGATCAGGAAAGAGACCTGGTGATGATGGTGCGTGATTTGGTCCGGCAGGAAATAGCACCTAAAGCTGTTCAATATGATGCCCAGGGAAATGAAAATTTTGACTGGTCAGCGATCGACCTTTTGGCTGAACATAATCTGCTTGCCCCCAGTATTCCACAAAAGTATGGCGGACGTGGTGTAAGTCATCTTGCCACTGCGATGATTATTGAGGAAATTGCCGCAGCCTGTGCCGGTGTTGCAGCAGCTGCAATTGCCAATATACATGCCGTCAGTCCCCTGATTACTTCCGGGACTGAAGCGCAGCGTCAGGAATTTCTGACCCAGTTGACCAGCGGCAAAGCACGTCTTGGTGCACTGGCCATGACAGAGAATCGCCCCAACCTGAATATTTCAGTGGAGAACTCCCAGATTGAAATCATAAGCTCATCAGTAACCGGTCACTGGCAGGATGATTGTTTGATAATAAATGGTTTTAAGGATTATGTTGTGAACGGTCAGGTAGGAAGTTTTATCACCCTCCTTGTTTCTCTCGATAATATCGAAAAAAAATCCGGGCTTCAGATTGTCATCCTGCCTTTATCCCTGTCAGGGATCAGAGTGGGCGCGATCAGGCAAAAAATCGGTTTAAAGTATTGCAATTCATGTGAAATCATCTTTGAAAATGTTAAAGTAGAACCCCAATACATTGTCGGTAAGCCAGGCAGCGGTTTTTTAGTTTTCATGCAAAATCTTGACCGGATGGTCCCTTACGCCAGTGCAATTTCCCTGGGGGTAGCCCGGGCGGCTTATCAAACTGCTTTGGCAATATCGAAAAAACGATATATTATGGGACGCCCCAGTTTTGAAGAATCAGCTGTAAGTTTTGCCCTGGTGGACATGGCAGCTCAATTGAACGCAGCCCGTCAAAGCGTCTATTTAGCCAGTCGGTTGATCGACCAGGAACTGGACAGTTCCCAGGCATCTTCAAAATCTAAAATTTTATCCGGCCGGGCAGCGCATGAAATCAGCAGCAAAGCGATGGAAATTGTCGGGGGACGGGCATATATCAAAGGCTATCCCTCCGAGATATATCTGCGGGATGCGGAAATGCTTTCGATCGTTGACGGCAGTGAGCAGTTGCATAAGTCACTAATCGCAGCCCTGTTATAATTCAATGATGAAAAGGAAGGAGAAAAGCAATGCCTGCTTTTACCTTAAACAAAGAAGAAAATCAGCTTATCCTCGATGTACATGAGTTGTCCATCAGTAAAATTGCTGAACGCGGAGCTTATTTGGATAGAATCGGTGACGACAAGGTGGATTGGAAGATCCCCGAATGTCTGGCCAAAATGAATTTGCTGGCCCCTATCGTCCCCAAGGGATACGGGGGCAGAGGAATGAGCATGATGGCAACCACCAGTATTATTGAAGAAATCGCCCTGGGCTGTGCCGGCGCTGCAGCTGTGGTGGTTATGAACATGTATGCACTTACTCCGTTACTGATCTACGGCAGTGAAAAACTAAAACAGCAATTTCTGCCTGATCTTTGCATGGAAAGACCCCATTTGGCTAGTTTGGCCATTAGTGAGATCATGCCGGAATACGACCTGGAGCGCAGCAGCCGCCCGCGTGAAGATATAACCAGCATAACTACCACGGCAGAATTAAAAAATGACCAGATCGTACTCAACGGTACCAAAGATTTTGTAATGAACGGTGCAGCTTCTGACTTTGTAGTGGTATTGGCCAGAAGCAAGGAATCCAAACAAAAATCACATCTGCAGATGTATGTTGTACCCGGCAAAACACCTGGGGTCGAGACCGGCCGGGTCCTGAATAAAGTTGGCATGCGTTCCAGCCATACCGTTCAACTTGGTTTCAGGGATGCC
>CAZRMB010000040.1:12064-14109 GCA_964600925.1 uncultured Syntrophomonas sp. | reverse complement strand
TTTATAACGACCGCCTCCGGGTTCACAGGGGGCATGACCAAGGCCTTTCTTGGCCGGATCACCTTAACAACTATAACTGTATACTCACTTGTAGAAGTCGCTCTGTATGCGGGCACATCGGCATTGGTAGGTTATTGTGTTAAGCTGGCTGCCGACTATGCCAGAAAAAAAATCAAACAGTGTAAAGAAAATCGCCGCTCCCATGAATAAATTTCTCGGCATCGGAATAGCGGGAGCCCTTGCCTTTGGGGTTTATAAACTTTTTGGTATGAAAAAGATTTCCGATAATGTCATTACGCACCTGGTCAAACCAAGGGTGCATAAGGTTGATATAAGCGGGATCATTCTGAGAACTGAGATAAACATTGAGAATCCTACCCGCTTTACCATGAATATTACCAAGCCGGTCATCACACTGATGAGCAATGGTAAGTATATCACCAGTACCAAGCCGGAACAAAAAAGTGTCCAGATAAAACCGATGGACACATCCACCATTGATACTATTCAAATTGTTATTCCCTGGACAACCATTGCCGCTTATGTTTCGGATATTATTTCAAAAGTTCCCGAGATCACGGAAGCATGGAAAAAGAAGGACATAGGAGCTTTTGCAAAAGCTCTTGCGATACCTCTTGAAGTTAAGTATTCACTTTATGCTAACGGTATATTTTACCAGGCAGACCCGCAAAAAATCTTATGAGCGACCGACTAAAAATATCACCCATTACCTCCGGTTACCGGCCAATCAAAGAAGGCAGGCAGTACGACCAGTTCTTTGGCTTGCCTGAAGATCAGGACAGGATCATCATTGAGGACGGGGAAGTTGACGACACCGTGGAGTTAATGAAAAAGGTCGTATGGAAATACATTGCCGATACAAAGAAAATAGCAGAATACCTCCGGGCACAATCCATTAAAGATACATGTCATAATATCTGGGAATTTCTCTACAATCATATTCAGTATAAACTGGATGAGAAAGGACTTGAACAACTCCGCAGGCCGCTGCGCTCCTGGCAGGAACGTCAGATCGGGATCGATTGCGATTGCTTTAGCGTATTTGTTTCCTCCATTCTTACAAACCTGAAAATCCCCCACAAGTTTCGCATCACCAAGTACGATCAGGAAAACTTTCAGCATGTATATGTGATCGTGCCTAAGCAAGACAAGGGATATTATACCATTGACTGCGTATTGTCGCAGTTTGATTACGAAAAACCATTCACCGAAAAAAAAGATTTTACTATGAGTTTAAACGGAATTAACGTGGCCGTGCTTTCAGGCGCTTCTGGCCGCAATGTCATGGACCTGGTCAACGACCTCGAAGGCCTTGAAAACTTAGGCGCTGAAAACGATCAGGAACGCATGGAAGCCATGTATCATCACCTGGTACAAACACGGCAGATGATCGCAAACAACCCTCAAACCATTTCAACAGTGGAATATCCTCCTGCATTTATCAAGATGCTGGACTATGCCATTGAAAACTGGAACACTCCCAACCGTGATAAAGCATTGGCAGTTCTTGAAAAGAACGAATTTGCCCTGAACGATCATTACGGACTTAGCGGTGTTCTGGATGATGAAGACCTGGACGAAGACTGGTCAAGGCTGGACGGATTAACCGATGATGAGATCATTGAAGAACTCAACGGAAAAAGCCGGAAAGAGAAGAAAGAAGAAAAAAAGGCCAAGAAAGCCGAAAAGAAAAAAACTGAAGCAGGTAAACCAAAAAAAGGATTTTTTACTAAAGTGAAAGAGGCCTTGAAAAAAGGCGGTAAAGCTTTTATACGTTTCAACCCGGTTACTATTGCAGCCCGCAGCGGTTTTCTTTTGGCAGTCAAGCTCAATGTAAAGAAAATGGCTTCAAAGCTCAAACCGGCTTATATGACACCGGAAGAAGCCAAGGCTGCAGGTTATACTGAAGACCAGCAGAAAAAAGCAAAAGTAGCTTTAGCTAAGATCGAAAAAACCTTCGTGGACAAATTACAGGGTAAACGTGATAAACTCAAGAGCGCTATCATGAAAGCCCGTGTAAAGAA
>CAZRMB010000040.1:5523-11964 GCA_964600925.1 uncultured Syntrophomonas sp. | reverse complement strand
GAAAGTTCTTCCGGGTCTGATGATAACAGCAGCAGCGGTGATGGTTCTGACGGAGGGTCAACCGGATTCGTCGGGAAAATCGTTGGCTTTGCCAAGAAAAATCCAATCGTAGTGGCCGCAGGTGCTGGTCTGGCGATCTGGGGGATAAGCAAGCTGTTCTCCGGCAAGAAGAAAGAGCAGACCAAAGCCCTTTCAGGTACAACTTCGGGAGCCAGGCACAAAAAAAATAAAGCTCCTGCCAAATCCCGCAGCCGCAAGGCCAAAGTAGAACGCATCCTTTTAAAATAATCAACTAATCACAATTCAATAATTGACAACAATGGCAAAAAAAGCAAAACAAGAAAACAAGAAAAAGTTCAGTGCAGGAAGTATCCTGAACGAACTGAAAACCCCTGCCTTGCTGGTAGTCGGCATGGTTGGCGGTACAATGGCAGGGAAGCTGCTCGACAAGGTATTGCCTGTAGATGAGACAGCCACCGGATTCCAGGTAAAGAAACTGGTTAAACCTGTAGTACAAATCGGTGTAGGTATGGGCGGAGCCATACTGCTGAAAGATCAGAACCTGAAGCTGATTGCTGCCGGCATAACAGCCAGCGGTATCGCTTCAACGGTAAAAATCTTTTTGAAAAAGGACATCCTTTCCGGTCTTGGAGATCCCAACATGGGTGATCCTATCAGGCGGGTATTCCGTGAACCCATCAACCTGAGCATAGAACCATACAACCCCGATCTGCCGGAACTTCCTGCACATGCGGAGACGGTAACGGTGGAAGGTATGCCCCCGATGGGAGAGTTGGACGATTACCAGGAAGTACAGGAAGTCCAAATACTTTAAACCAGAAAAAACAAAAACAAGAAATCATAAATCAGTAATCACAAATTAAAACCAAAAAACATGTTTACATTAGGACAACTTGCAACCAGCGATTTTGAACTGCTGGGAGCTATCAGCGAAGATGAACTTTTAGGCGCACTGGAACGTGCCCCTTTAGCAGAACGCAAACAATTCATCCGCCGTGTTAAAAACCAAAGCCAGAAAGTTGTTGCAGCAACAGCAGCACCGGCTAACAGCCGTGGCGAATTCGAAAAACGTATGCCCATGCTCCCGAAAGAAATTCAGACGGGACTTGCCAGCAAAAACCTACAGGTGGTTGATGCCGCCTATTACGTAACAAAGAACGTGTCGGCCAGCAAGATCGCCAAGATGCTCAAAGACGATGACAACAAGGTTATCGCTCAGAGTAACATCTCCAGCGCAAAACTGGAAAAAGGCAATATGATGTTGCTTTCAGGTATCATTCTACTTGCAGGAGTTGCCGAACAGGGAAAAACAGTCGGTGATGTCACCTTTGACTTTCTTCCGGCATACATACGCAACGGTGAGTTTGAATTCAAAGCCAACGGAACAACCCTCATCCCTTCGACCAGCTGCGAAGTGTTCAACACTGCCGGTATGACGATCCGTAAAGGCTTATTCCGTCTGGATAACCCGAAGATCATCAACGACCAGCAAGCGATGGAACTCAACCTGGAATGGAGCAGTAATGCTGTTGATAACACTTTTATCAAGGCCATTCTGATCGGCACATCCGTAACCAAGTATTGATTCCTGCTTCCCGGGAACCTTCAGAATCCTGTCCCCCACATGGGAGACAGGTTCTGAGGTTAAAAAAAAAATAACGCACCATGGCAAAAAACAAATTCCAGCTTATCAAGTTCACCGTACCCCAGGCCGGGGCCGTGGTAAACATCAACGCTAACAGCGACAGGCTTTATAAGAATATTACCGGGCTGTTTGCCTCATTGCCGGAAGACAAGGCTTTTGAAGGGAGCACCTTGCAGTTGTTCGTGAACGACCAGGAAGTATTCCCCGAAGGTTATGAGCTTAAAATGATCACCTGCGGGCAGCAGACATCACCCAATGAAAGGTATTACGCTATCGAAGAAGAAGCCGGAGGAAGCACTATCCGTGGCCGGTTTACTGACGGAGGCCAGGTGACATATCCTTATACAGGAACTCTTTACTTAAAACTTGAAGAAAAAATCAGCCAATGACAGCAGATAGGGGTTATACAAGGCGCAAGTGGGTAATCATTCCGTTACATGTGAACGGCAAAGGCATTTACAACATTGATTTCAAGATGCCTGCCAATGTCGTTTGCTGTGACGGGATGTTACTCTCTGTGGTGCAACAGGTGGCCAACAACGACTTCAACCGTATGGGAGAACTCAGCATGGAGTTCAACTCACGTAAAGTTCACCCGGTGCATATGATCCTGGACTATCTTGCAAACAGCGTTGCTCCTAAGAAAGAGCCCCTTTCACTTGAAGAACCCTTGCAGAAATGCAGTCATATAGGTGGATTTTACAGGGATTATTCCGATAAAACCTACACACTCAAAATTTATCTGGCCTGCCGTGCAAAAAAAGAAATCCCATGTTAGACAGCTATGTGAACGAATATATCCGGGAACGGATGGCCGAAAAAGGATTTTCCAATTTTCACTGGGAACCGGTGCTTATTGGTGTGAATGCCGGGGAAACTAAGTTGATCGGAGCCTACAATGAGTTCTATTACCTGGTAACAAAAACACTTCCAGACGGAACCATCATCACCGGTGATACTCATTACCTGGTAGCTCAGGACTATGCCAATTTAACCTTTGCCCGCCTGCATGAATTTACCGGAAATATCATCATTGAATCACCTTCAGCAATCAATATCGAATTTATCAAAGTAATTCCCGAGTTATGAATAAACAGCAATTCAAATATCAACTTGGCAACCTGAAAAAGAAGTTCAACGAACTGGCAGAGCAGGGCATAGAGATCGTTTATTCTGCCACATTCACCATTGACGGGAAAAAGCAGAAACTGGTGGACATGGCCGATTACCAGAAATTCAGCCTTCTTAACCGCTTTCTGGAATATGAAAACCCGACCCGTGTCCGCATTGAATGGTACGATAAAAATGATACCAGGAACATGATTGGTGTTAAAGATTTCGATTTTGAAACACCGGAAAAAGCTCCCGAAAAACCTGCTTTCTTTGGATTTGGCGAAGCCGAGATCAACCAGATCGTTGACCAGCGTATGGCGGAAAAGCAAAGGCTGATGGATCACGAAGAACTCAAGGATCATGTGCGGGAACTCACCAGCGAGAACCAGGAGCTTCAGGATAAAATCGAAGCCCTTGAAAACACCAATGTTCAGCTGGAAGAAGAACTGGAAAAGAAAAAGTCAATCCGCTATTATGCAGGTATGCTGGGTGACATCCTGGAGAGCTTCGGGATTAAGCGTGAGAAAATCAAAAAGCCATTAGCGGAATTGATGGGCGTAGATGATGAAAAGCAGGAACCCAAACAGGTGACCGGCCAGCAAAAAGATGCTTCAGGTATTGTGGAAGAAGAACCTGATCCGGAACAACAAAAGCGGGCTGAGATCATTAATCTGATCCAGCAATACTTGCTGTCGCTGCCGAACATAACGCTTGCAAAAGTGTTTCAGGTTTTTTCTGCCATAGAACAAAGCCCCTTCATTGCTGATGAATTAATGGACTATCTGAAAAACCGTAATCCTAAAAACGATGAGTAGTTTTGAATACAAAGTAAAGATTGAGGCGGAAAGCCCGGAACAGGCAAAGGAAGTGCTGCAAGCCATGTTCGATTTGATGAAAACAGTTCGTGGAGAACTGTCCACACCGGAATTCATACAGTTTGCCGCCAAAATTAAAAGCAAACCTTCATTGGTACACAAAGCTAAATTCTTCCTTCGCTAATGAAAGACAATAAACGAAATATAACCAGGTCCGGCAAGGGCAAAAAGTCCAGGCTGGAAGAATGGCTCGACAATCCTCAACGTGTGCTGGTTGCCGGTGTTGTTGTCGGAATCGGAGGTTTTCTGACTTATAAACTTATCCGGAAGATCTGGTCAAGCATACGCTCGAATGCCACCGAAAAGCAAGCAGACGATGATCCCAATGTCAGGGCTGCCATGACATTACGTATTGCTATGAACCCATCCGGAATTTCTTGGATGAAGTCATTCGATACGACTAATAATGATGCCGTTTTTAATGCCGCTAAAAATATTACCGATCTGGATGCAGTAATCAAGGCATACAGGAAACTATATGATTCAGATTTGATGGCTGATTTGCAGAGCGAGCTGAGCGCAGATGAATATCAGAAGCTGTTGAACATCATCACTACCAACCCCAATAAACAAGGCGGTGCAGCTCCCGTAACCTGGGCAAAAAAGAATCTTATGGTCGTTGCCAAAAAAGATGTAACGCTCCGTAAAACCCCGGATGCCAGCTATCACGGAGCTTTCTATGAAAGCAAAAGTGAAAACAATATTCTCTCTACCGCCAAAGCCGGTTCATTCATAGGATATGCAACAGGAGTGCAGCAATTTGACAGCAAGAACAACGTAAAATTTATTCAGGTTGCTTACATCGTTAAAAAAGAAGGTGTGCCTGAAAAATACAAGCAGTATGCCGGTAAAAAAATGATTTTCTGGGTGAGTTCCTCCACGAACTACGTGGATATATTCACCAAGTACAACCTTATGTGGGAACGATACCCTTCCACAAAACTTCCCGTGAGTTATTTCAAGCCCCTGGACTATTATGAAGCAAAACCGGAAAATCCTGAAAATAAGATCAGCGGCGTAAACGGTGCGCCTCTTAAAGCTGTTATCAGCAAGAGAAAAACCAGGATACTGGGAGAACAGTTGCTGCCTGTTGCCACGGTTGAATCCGAGACATTACTGGGTGCATACCTGGGCGGCCTTGATACCGGACAAAAAAAGTATGTAAAATTTCTGACTGTATCCGGCACTGAACGATGGGCGGATGAAAACAATGTAAAAATATTGACCGATGATACTTATTGAAAAACTAAAATGCAACCGTGGTGAAAAACCTTCGGAATTTGAACGCAAGGTCCGCAACATCAGTGAACTTTTGGGAATCAACCCCAACTGGCTAATGATGATGATGTACCTTGAAAGCGGACTGAATGCCCAGGCAGTGAACAAACAGCCGGGAGATTCTTCCGATCCCTATACCAGGGCTGCCAAACGTGCTACCGGTTTAACCCAGTTCATGCCCTCTACGGCAAAATGGCTGGGGACGACTACCACGCAATTATACAAGATGAGCGCTATTGACCAGCTGGACTATGTGTACAAGTATTTTAAGGGCTATACAGGAAAAATAAAAAGCTATTATGATCTGTACATGATTAACTTCTTTCCGCTTGCAATCGGAAAGCCTGATAACTGGGTATTGCAGACTGCCGGAACCAGCGCTTCGATCATCGCAAAACAAAATCCCAACCTGGACATCAACAAAGACGGTAAGATCACCATCGGGGAAGCAAAACAACGCATGAAAGCAGGTATTCCTGAAACATTCCGGGAGCATGTGCTGGCAGAAGTTGAAAAAAAAAATGGCAAATCGGAATAGGCGGGTTCATTCTGCTGGGAATAACAGGAACATGGATATGGTGGAAAATCAACAATAATATTAACAACAAAAAATAAAATTAACATGGAAACACAAGGAAACGAATTTATGAATCAGGAACTGGCATTATTACGCAAACGTGATAAGCAATTAATCAACATGAAGGCATTTGACATCGTGCATCATTTTTCAACTGCCGACTTCATTAACAATGAAATTATAATCAAGGGGGAGGTCTATGTATTAAACTCGATTCAAAGGAAGTCTGAACCTATTGACTTTAATGTTGCTTTGGTTGAACATGCCGGAAAGGGCTCCTATAAAGTCAACGGTGTTGAATACAATGCCAACCATACTTTTATGGTAAACAAAGACACCCAGTTATTAATCTCAATTTCTCCGGACCCAACCTCTGAGGTAGAAAGTATTGTTGACAATACAGGAAAAACATACAGCGCAGCGACTGGTGAGCTAACGCTGAATGTATCTGAAGCATTAACGCTGACAATGACTTTCCAAACAAAAGTCGCAAAATAAAAGGATGACAAGTTCCAAAAGATTACTCCTGACCATCATTGCCGGGTTGATCCTATCCTTACTGGCCGGTTTTGCTGTTTACCGGCAAATGGAGACGGTCGCCTCGGCATGTGTGGCCGGGATTATGGCCATACTGTCAACTTACATCTGGGGAGAAACCAGGAGGCCATCGGATAAAAGTAATAAGCAGGACAAACAAGAATGAGTATGAGATTATTGAAAAATAAAGCGTTTCTGATAAGCTTGCTGATCACAGTATTGCTGGCAGTGGTCACAATAATTGTACTTGTAAGGTATTTTCATGAACGAGCTGAACGGCAACGAATGGTTTACAATCTTGCTGTTTCCGTTAAGCAGATCGAATATTATCAAACTAAAAACGGCTTGCTTGCTGCGAAAACGGATGCTTTGCAACTTCATTATAATGAACTCAA
>CAZRMB010000040.1:1230-5423 GCA_964600925.1 uncultured Syntrophomonas sp. | reverse complement strand
GTACGGATATAATAAAGCCGGTTCAGTGTTGGAGCCCAGTGTGGCCACCGGACGATTACTCAGACCTGCCCCGGACAAAAACAAATGCACAGCTTTTGAGATCAACCCGCTATCAGCAAGGATATGTGAGATCACCCATCCGGGCGTTACCGTTTATAACAATTATTTTGAAACGGCTTTCCTGGAACCTGAGCGTTTCACCCGAAGGATAAAGCCCGACCAAGTGACCTGGTTAAAGGATTATCCTTTTTCATTGGTGATCGGTAATCCGCCTTATGGCAAGTATAAGAATAAATTCAGCTCATATTTCCCAACTCCGGCCATGCACCAGATCGAACTGTTTTTCGTGTATTATGGTCTGAAATTGCTGGCTCCTGGCGGGCTGCTGGTTTACATCATATCGAGTAATTTCCTGAGAAACGGAATATCCTATAACAGTGAGAAAGAACAGATCGGTATGCTGGCTGACCTTGTAGATGCCTACCGGCTTCCACCGGTTTTCCGTTTTTCGGAAGTTCCCGTTGACATAATTGTTTTACGCAAAAAATAAACAGTATGAATTATTACAAAATACCACAAAATAAGCCTCTGATAGTGATGGATGATTTGCAAGACCTTAACAAAGAGATCAGGGACCTGCAAAAAGACTTCCAGGTAAAAGAGGTGGATCTTGTTTTCAAGGAAGAACGCCTGATATACAACCAGCTCAAAGGATCAAAAGATGCCTTTGAATTCCTGAAAGAAATAATCGGAGATGGAATAGAAATTCAGGAGCACTTTGTTGTGCTTTACATGAATCACGGAAACAAGGTGATCGGCTATTACAAGCATACAAAGGGTACGATCAATTCAACCCAGGTTGATGTCGAGATGATTGTTGCCGTAGCATTAAAAATACTGGCAAAAGCCGTGATCCTTTGCCATAACCATCCTTCAGGCAACGAAAAACCCAGCGAGCCGGATAAGAATCTTACTAAAAAGGTCAAAGCTGCTTTCAAATACTTTGATATTGCCGTGCTGGATCACATGATCCTGACCAAAAACACGTATTATTCCTTTGCTGACGAAGGTGAAAGTTCGTTGTCAGGCTTGGGGATGCCGTGGGCTTTCGTAGCAAAAGAGGTTTTCTCCAACATGTTTCAGAAACTGCTGGAATATGCCGGAAAAAAACCATCAAACCAGAAAACGGCTCCGAACTCAAATCTTTCAGGAACCACCGAAATAGAACGGGAATTACGGCAGGAAATCCTAAAACAATTAAAGAAAGTTACCCGGGCAAATTCTCCGGCTATCTGGCAGCAAATTCAAAGCCCTGATGGTTATGCCCGTATCGAGAGCCAGGTCATCAGGCGCATGATCGGTCGGCGGCTTGTGCCGGCTGCGGTGATTCCTCAATTGGAAACGGAATTAAGCATGGACTAAGATTTTCAGGGAAATGGATTACTTCACAGGAAATATCAATCAGGAAACTGCTGTTACTCCGGCCTGGTGCAGAGCCAGGACCACGGCCATTAATAAGCTGTTGGATGAGCTACCAAAGACAGAGGAGAAGAACTCCCCCCGTGTGTTGGTGCGTAACGGATTGATTCCTGAAGTGCTCCAAAAACGATTCAATGAAGTTTTTGATTATGAGTATAAACTCACTTTTTCCCTGAACAACCCATTGTCTTTTCGTGAGATTACCAGTTTCAATACATGGTTTGTTATGCACCCGGAGAAAATTTGCGGCAAAGAAGTAATCACAAGCTCTCTGCAATTTCCAATAACCGTGGAAGGATCAAAAGAGGATATTATTAGGAGTATTCAGGGAAATGAACAATGTGATGCCGGAGAAAATACCACAGAACCCGCAAAAGCAAACCGTTTCGGTGATGCCTCAAGGTTGCTGGATTGGCTTGTGTCCGACTTTAGTTCTTATTACCAGGATGAAGTACAGAAATTCGATGAACAGTTCAAACCCCTGACCGCTGAGATTGAATCCTTACAAAAAGGACTTAAGGATGCAGGCAGGGACAGAAAAAAACGCAAAGAGATCAGTGAAAAGCTATCGGAGACAACAAATAAATACCACCATGAGTACCGGCAGTTTGAGGATGAATGGATTGATTTCTGTGTTGCCCTGCGGCAGATCATTATTGAAAAAGCCCAGGCTTTGGGAATTGTTATAAATGAAGACGAAGGTTATTACATCCCAGATGACGTGCTGCTTGCCATCACCGACCGTCCGGGCATCGAGCATTACTGGCACCATAAGATCGGTGAAGTGATTGACAAGGAACTGGAATACTATAAAAACATATCAGACACCAACAGGGAAACCCACAGCAATGAACTGGAGCTGGAAGCGCTGGCCCTGGAAGTGGAATTGCAACTTTTAAAAACATAACAGCCATGAGTTATTTAAGCGGAATAAGCTCGACAGATCACCTGGGAGCATTGAACGAACAGGTTCGTAATACGATACAGTCTAATTCGGATGTGATCCGTAATATTTTGAAACAGGCCAGGCATTTATCCGGCCTGGGAGAAACCGGCAGCAAGATCATTGGCTTTGATGAGGTAATCAGGCGTTACAACAAAGGCATCAATGCTGATGAAATACGGGCCTGGGTATGGTATAAACGCTCCCTGGGAATCCCGATGAAGGGATGGGAAAAATACTATATCAATGGCGGAAATATGGTCGAAAATGTTGTTACAAATCAGACTACGACCATAAAAGACAACCATTTCAGGGATATACGCTCTATTGAAAAAGGGGTAGTTCTGGGCAAATTCATCAAAACCCATGACTACGCTGAAGGGGAAAGCTATTTTATTTACCGTTCAGATGACGGATTGTACTATGTTCAATCCGGACATTGTAAGCTGGTTAAAACAACGGTTGCATCCAATCAAAAAGACCTTGACGATCTGGTTCGCAACGGAGCTTTGTTTTTCCTGGGCGGTGAAGTAGTGCCCTTTCCGATTTACACCTACGGCAATATGTATGATCGTGAACTTCAGCTCGAAAAAGACAAGGATACCATTCTTTCCCAGTGGGGACAAGATGTGTACGATAAGCACAAGCAAGCAATCGAAAAAGCCAAACCGCAACTTTTAACTGTTACTAACCCTGACGAAAAGGAACGACCGATCATAACCGCTATCTCTGACTTTGCCGGTGATCCGCTGATCTTTGCAATTACCGAAGTTCGGGAAGAATACATGGATGTTGAAAAAGCTGACGAACTCAAGAAGATCAATGGCAGGGTAGAACGCAAAAAAGACAGGGAAAAGATACACATGCGTTTTGACGGACAAAGCCGCTATACGTTGGAGCAGGTTTTTATCAAATGGCTCTTTACGCTCAATGCAGATTCTGACTTTGAAAAGTCCTCCGCTATTGACATTGCAGACTACTATATTGCAAACCGTTCTTTGCGGGATGATAAAATGAGCAAGGAAGAAAAAGCCGAACTCAAAGCCAATGCCAGGATTGAAGGCGAAAGGCTTTTCTCCAGGTTTCTGCATGAAGTCCTGACACCGGCTGATCAGGAAAAACTTGACTATGCCTGGAACCGTCTGTATAATGGGCAAAGCGACATATCTTATCATAAAGTACCTATCGGTTTTGAATGTTCTGCAAAGTTTAAAAGCGGTATCCTTCAGCTTACCGACATACAAAGGGAAAGCATTGCCTTTATGGAGGCAATGGGAAGCGGCATCCTTGCGCTGGATGTGGGAGTTGGTAAGACAATGGCAAGTATAGCTACCCTGGCTCATAACATGTTTTGCGGAAAGTGTAAAAGGCCTGTTATTGTCGTTCCAAAACCAACCTATAAGAAGTGGATCAACGAGATCATTGGCTATGAGGATAAGAAAACCAAAGAATTTGTATCCGGAGTGCTTTCCCATACGGGGATTACTGTTAATGACTGGTACAACCTGGGCAGTGATGCGATCAAGCGGATTAACCTGAACAAGCCCGTACCGGAGAAATCTATTACGGTGCTGACTTACGAAGGGTTCAAGCGCCTGGGCTTTGGCCAGACAGTGTCTGACGAATTGTTTACCGAACTGGTCAATATCCTGGGGCAGTCCGGTGAGAAATCCGCCCGTGACAAGGAAATCGAATACCAGAAATACCGGGAGATGATCGGTGTAGGTCTGAAAGACAGTGTGGCCGATGTGGATGCGCTCGGCTTTGATTA
>CAZRMB010000040.1:0-1130 GCA_964600925.1 uncultured Syntrophomonas sp. | reverse complement strand
AAGCAATACCTGGAACAAGAGATCGGCTATAAGCGGGGTGTGATGTTCGATAAGACCAAAGTGGATGAAGTGGAAATCATCAGCTCTGAAGTTTCTGACACCCGCAAAGAAACCATAAAAGAAGCCTTCCTTGAAGGTGTTGTCAAAATAATAATCGGAACTGCAACGATCCGTGAAGGTATTGACCTGCAAAAGCGGGGAACCGTGATTTATAACTGTTATCCTGAATGGAACCCGACCGATCTGAGGCAATTAGAAGGCCGCATCTGGAGGCAGGGCAACCGCTTTGCATACGTGCGTATTGTCATGCCCCTGATACAGGACAGCATGGATGTTTTTGTATTTCAGAAGCTCGAAGAAAAGACCAGCCGTATCAATGATATCTGGTTCAAAGGCGACCGTGGCAACGTGCTTGACCTGGAAAGTTTAAATCCGGAGGAAATCAAGCTGGCCCTGATCACCGACGTGGACCGTCTGGTGAGGATGTTTTTTGACCAGGAGAAAGAACAGCTTAACCGTGAGTTCTCAAAGATCAACCGTGCCATTGTACTGGTGCAGGAGATCAAAGATGATATTGAACAATACAACCGTTACCGTGAAGAAGCGCTGAAAGCGATCCGTAGTTTTCTTAGCGACCTTAATGAATCGGAGTGGTTTGAAAACGAAAATAAAGCAGCTGAGCCGGAAGAAGAAAACAACCTGAAGAATAAAGGATTTAAAAAAGCAAAAGAGCTTAAAGAAGAAATCGAAGCGACACTGGCGGCTACCCCGCTTGAAGACAAGGACATCATTTCCATCGCCCGAAAAATTGAAGGCAGTTACGGCTTGCTGGAAATTTACTTCGGAAATAAATGGTATGTGAATTATTTTAAAGAGTATGTTTCTAAGGTTCGTAAAACGGAAAAGACCATTCTCAAACCCAAAGGTTTTACCATTGAAAGCGATCTGTCAACGGTTCTCGAAACTTACAACCTCGATAAACAGGCAGTACAGAAGAAAGCAGAGCTTTATAAAAATGACAACCAGTCTGAACGCTGGGGATCACTCCGCAAAGAGATTGAAGAAAAGAAATCAGCCTTGCAGGTCGAAGGCCGCACAGCCAGCGACCGGGCCGGGGAATTTGCCAAGCT
>CAZRMB010000039.1:0-14214 GCA_964600925.1 uncultured Syntrophomonas sp. | reverse complement strand
TTTAGGGGCTGATTTCCCCATAAAAGCCCCCAAAGAAAATAGCAAGCCCCCAAAACGAGTTATTTACCATGCCGAAAAAAATCCAACCCCTGACAGATACGAAAGTCCGAACCGCAAAACCGCTGATTATGCAGAGACTGTAAGCGTGAAACTGTTAGAGATTAAGGTAAAATCTCGGCAATATTTCGCCAGGTAACAAACAGCGAACATTTACTGATGGACTTGGAGATTAACAAAAGGGGATGGCAAATAAGAAGTTCAACTCTCCCCCAAAACGGACATATGCTTATAAACACAAATAGGACATTTCTATTTTAGCTGGGCGATTTTAAACGTTTATCATTGACATGCCATCGTGTTTTTCCTATACTCCGCCGCATCATAAGTAAGTTCTCATCAAATCTGGTACTCGCTAAGCATATTTTGCACTGCTCTGCTGAAGGTGATGAAGTGAACATGGAAAACATCTTTTTTGAAAGACCCATACTAAATTCCCCCTACGAATATCCATCACGTCACTGGGAGCTTGATGCCCAAGGCCAGCCGACTCAAAAGATCATCGAAAAGCGTCGCCGCGCCGAGTTTATTACACCAATTCCCAAACCCAAAAAACGTAAGACTGCTGCCGTCCAGCAAGATTTAGTATTTGATGAAGGCAAAGGCTTATCCACCCAGCAACAACGGTACGATCCCACGCCAATCATTAACGATTTGCGAAAGATCGGTTGCGTGTTCTTCAACCCTAATGATCCTGACAGTTACTATCAGAGCCGCGAGCTTGTTCCCGGCGATATGTTGCGCGATCTGGAGCGGGCCAAGATTGTCGTTACCAATTACCATGCCTTTAAGCTGCGTGACCGCATGGAACTGTCCAAGGGCGGGCGCTCATTACTTCAGGGGCGAGGCGGAGAAGAACTCAAGGACACTCGAAACCGAAGGCCAAATGATTCAACTGAAGTGATTAATCTTGTAACACTGGAGAGCAACCTCAAATATTCAATAATAATTTTGGCCACTCAATGACGACGGAACAACAAACCAGAAAAGAAATAATCGATAAAAAGCTTCAAGAGGCCGGTTGGGATGTTAGCGATCGCACGATGGTTATTGAAGAATTCGATATCGAGGTGGTTCTGCCGCCCGGTGTAAGCGAACCGCAAACGCCATACCAAGGTCATCAATTCAGCGATTATGTTTTACTTGGCAAAGATAGCAGGCCGCTTGCCGTTGTTGAAGCCAAGAAATCCAGTAAAGATGCTGCAATTGGCCGTGAACAAGCTAAACAGTATTGCCACCATATTCAGAAACAGCGTGGCGGCGAGCTGCCGTTTTGCTTTTATACCAATGGTTTTGAGACGTACTTCTGGGATTTAGACAACTATCCGCCCCGCAGGGTTATGGGCTTTCCCACGCGCGATGATCTGGAGCGCTTCCAGTACATCCGTCGCAACCGTAAACCGCTGATACAGGAACTGATCAATACCGAAATCGCCGGTCGCGATTACCAGATCAGAGCCATTCGTGCCGTGCTGGAAGGAATTGAAAGAAAGAAGCGTGATTTCCTTCTGGTAATGGCCACCGGGACAGGCAAGACCCGCACCTGCATTGCGCTGATAGACGCACTGATGCGAGCAGGTCATGCCGAGAAAGTGCTTTTTCTGGTTGATCGCATTGCCCTCAGAGAGCAGGCCCTTGCGGCTTTCAAAGAGCACCTTCCCAATGAGCCGCGCTGGCCGAATGTTGGTGAAAAGCTGATCGCCAAAGACCGCCGTATCTACGTATCGACTTATCCCTCCATGCTCAACATTATCCGGGATGAAGCGCAGCAATTATCACCACATTTTTTTGACTTCGTCGTTATTGATGAAAGCCACCGCTCTATCTATAACGCTTACGGCGAAATTCTCGACTATTTCAAAACCATCACTCTGGGGCTTACAGCGACGCCCACTGATATTATCGATCATAATACATTCCGGTTGTTCCAATGTGAAGACGGCGTGCCCAGTTTTGCCTATACCTTTGAGGAGGCCGTCAATAACGCGCCGCCTTATTTGTGCAGTTTTCAGGTGATGAAGATTCAGACGAGGTTTCAGATCGATGGAATCAATAAGCGCACCATCACGCTGGAGGACCAGAAGAAACTGCTGCTCGAAGGCAAGGAAATCGAAGAGATCAACTTTGAAGGTTCTCAGTTGGAGAAGCAGGTCATCAGCGCGGGAACCAATACTCTAATCGTCAGAGAGTTTATGGAAGAATGCATCAAGGACGCCAACGGCGTACTGCCGGGTAAGACAATATTCTTCTGTTCCTCCATGGCTCATGCGCGCCGCATGGAGACGATTTTCGACGCCCTCTATCCGCAATATAAGGGTGAACTGGCCAAGGTGCTGGTGTCAGATGATCCGCGCGTTTACGGCAAAGGCGGCCTGCTTGATCAATTCACCAATAACGATATGCCGCGTGTAGCGCTCAGTGTCGATATGCTGGATACCGGTATCGACATCCGCGAGATCGTCAATCTTGTCTTTGCCAAACCGGTGTATTCCTATACCAAATTTTGGCAGATGATCGGGCGCGGCACCCGGCTGCTGGAAGCCAGGAAACCCAAACCCTGGTGTACGGAAAAGGACGTCTTTTTGATCCTTGATTGCTGGGATAACTTTGAGTACTTCAAGATTCAACCGAAAGGCAAGGAACTGAAACCGCAATTACCCTTACCGGTGCGGATGGTCGGGTTGCGTCTCGACAAGATCGAAAAAGCCATCGATAGCGGGCAACAGAATATCGTCAGTCGTGAAATCGCTAAACTTCGCAAGCAAATTACCGAACTGCCGCAAACCTCGGTTGTCATCCTGGAGGCCGCCGCCGCACTCAACCGGCTTATGGAAGAAAACTTCTGGATTACCCTCAATCACCAAAAACTCGAATTCCTGCGCATGGAGATCAAACCCTTGTTTCGCACAATGTCCGAGACAGACTTCAAGGCGATGCGTTTCGAGCGTGATCTAATGGAATACTCGCTGGCAATCTTATGCGAAGAGAAAGGTAAAGCAGAAACCCTCAGGGAGGGCATTGTTGAGCAGATCGGCGAACTGCCGCTCAGCATCAGCCTTGTAAGAGTGGAAGAATCGTTGATTCGTGCAGCGCAAACTAACCACTACTGGGCCAAGACCGATCCTGTCGAAAGAGAAGATGTCCTCGATGAACTGTGTGTCAGACTCGGACCGTTGATGAAATTCCGCGAACAGATGACCGGTCCCGGCCAGGTTTTCCTTAATCTCACCGACACGCTGCATAGCAAGGACTGGGTCGAATTCGGTCCGCAACATGAAGCGGTGAGCATTAGCCGCTATCGGAAAATGGTCGAAGCCTTAATTGTTGAATTGACCGGGCACAATCCCGTCCTCCTGAAGATTAAAAACGGCGAGCCAATTACCCCGGCTGAGATCAACCAGCTTGCGGACATGTTGCGCGATGAGCATCCGCACATCACCGAGGATTTGCTGCGCCAGGTCTATAAAAATCGCAAAGCGCACTTCATCCAGTTTATACGCCATATTCTGGGCATTGAGATTCTAAAGAGCTTTCCCGAGACGGTGAGCGATGCTTTTGACCATTTCATCCGGCAACACACCAACCTGAGCGGCCGTCAACTGGAGTTTTTGAATTTGCTGAAAAACTTTATCGTCGAACGTGAAAAGATAGAGAAGAAAGACCTGATCAATGCCCCCTTTACAGTCATTCATCCGCAGGGAATACGCGGGGTATTCAGCCCGGCGGAGATCAACGAAATATTACAGCTCACCGAAATACTGGCGGCTTAAAGCGCTCATAGGAGCGTAACCTAAACCCAAGGAACAAAAATTATGTTGCAAAATAATCCTGAACTGCTAGGCAAAATCAACCAGCTCTGGAACAAGTTCTGGTCCGGCGGTATCTCAAACCCGCTCACCGCTATCGAACAGATCACCTACCTTCTGTTTATGAAAAGGTTGGATGAACTGGATCTCAAAAAGCAGGCGGATGCCGAATGGACCGGTGAAAAATATACGTCTCGGTTTAGCGGCCAGTGGGTCCCGCCGGAATATCGCAATCAGCCCGAACCTGAAAAGTATGCCATTGAAAAGCGCACCCTGCGTTGGAGTGAGTTCAAGCATATGCAGGCCGAAGACATGCTCCAGCATGTTCAAAACAGGGTTTTCCCTTTCCTCAAGGACATGAACGGCACGCAGTCCAACTTTACTCACCACATGAAGAATGCCGTGTTCATTATTCCCAAACCGGCTCTGCTGGTGGAAGCGCAAAAGACCATCGATGAAATCTTCGAGATCATGGAAAAAGATTCGCGGGAAAATGGTCAGGCCTTTCAGGATATTCAGGGCGATGTCTATGAAATGCTGCTTTCGGAAATTGCCACGGCCGGAAAGAACGGTCAGTTTCGGACCCCCCGTCACATTATCAAACTGATGGCCGAGCTGACGCAGCCACAATTGGGGCACCGCATCGGCGACCCGGCCTGCGGCACGGCCGGTTTCTTGCTTGGCGCTTATCAATATATCGTCACCGGGCTGGCGCGTAAGGCTGGTGCTCATAACCTGCAAATCGATGAAGATGGCTTTACCCGAACTTCCATTGCCGCAAGTCTGACTGAAAATTCCAAAGAGATATTACAAAGTTCATTACGCGGCTACGACTTCGAGAGCACCATGGTGCGCCTGGGACTCATGAACCTGATGATGCACGGCATCGACGAACCGCAGATCGATTACAAGGATACTCTGAGCAAGAGTTTTACCGAAGAGGCCGAATACGACATTGTCATGGCCAACCCGCCCTTTACCGGCAGTATCGACAAGGGGGACATCAACGAAAACCTGACCCTCTCCACTACTAAAACAGAGCTGCTATTTGTCGAAAACATTTACCGTCTGCTGAAAAAGGGCGGCACTGCATGTGTCATCGTCCCGCAAGGGGTGTTGTTCGGTTCCGGCGGTGCGTTCAAGAATTTGCGGCAGATGTTGATTGAACGTTGTGACCTTAAGGCGGTGATTACCATGCCCAGCGGTGTGTTCAAGCCCTACGCCGGGGTCAGCACCGCCATCCTGCTTTTCACCAAAGTCTGGGGGCCGAAGGACAAGGTTACCCGGCCTGCCACCAAGCACGTCTGGTTCTATGAAATGCAGGCCGACGGTTATTCGCTGGACGACAAACGTACCAAGCAGGAGGGATATGGCGATTTGCAGGATATCGTCGAAAAATACCACGCCCGCAATCCCGAAACCGACACCGACCGCACGCAAAAGTACTTTGTCGTCCCCCGCGCCGAGATCGAGGCCGAAGGATATGACCTTTCGCTCTCCCGCTACAAGGAAGACGTGTTCGAGGAAGTGCATTACGATCCGCCGGGAGTGATTCTGGAGCGGCTTCTTCAGGCGGAAGTGGGCGAGGTGGAAGAGGCCGATCTTGCGACCGTGCAAAGCGGCATTGTGCGCGAATTGCTGGAACTGAAGGAGATGGTTGGATGACAAAAAGAAACACCCTCAGCACGATTGCAAATAGAAAAGACGGGAAATCACCAATTGTACAGTCAGCGACCGCACTTTTCATTATCGGACTGTTCGTGTCGAAATACCTGCTCGAATTGCCGAAGAAGGAAGAAATGCAGGCCTTTATCAATGCCCAGCTTAAAGAAGTCGGACGCGGGGAATGATGATTAACCACGAAATACACGAAAATAATTTGGCAAGCGTAATGAATGTGATTGTGCGGAAACTGCTGAAGCTGCGGGGAATGGTTGGATGATTTTCAAACCGCTTGGAACTGTTGCCAAAATTATTGCAGGACAATCACCAGCATCTTCCACATATAACTCCACTGGTGAGGGATTGCCTTTCTTTCAGGGCAAGGCCGATTTTCAAGAGATGCACCCCACAGTACGCATGTGGTGCACAAGCCTCAAGCGCAAAGAAGCTGAGCCCGATGATGTTTTAATCTCGGTTCGTGCTCCAGTTGGTGCAGTAAATATATGCAACAAGAAATCGATCATTGGGCGCGGGCTATCAGCCATACGCCCGTCTTCTAATCTCAATGGACTGTTTCTTTACTATTTCCTTAAAGCTAATGAGAGGCAGCTTGACGCTTTAGGCACAGGATCAACATTTAAGGCCATAACTCAAGAAATTCTCAAAAGATTTGAAATTCCCATCCCGCCGTTCGACGACCAAAAGCGCATTGCCCATTTGCTCGGCAAGGTAGAAGGGCTGATCGCCCGGCGCAAACAACATCTGCAACAACTCGACGACATACTTAAAAGCGTCTTTCTGGAGATGTTTGGCGATTACATTAAAGATAAACAAGAGACTGATTTGGCATCCTATATAACAACACTAACTGATTATCACGCGAATGGCAGTTATGAAACTCTGAGAAAGAATGTCGAACTCCTAACGGAGCCAAATTTTGCCCTTATGGTGCGAACTACCGATTTGGAAAAAAACAATTTCTCAGAAGGATGTAATTATATAACAGAAAATGCTTACAACTTCTTGGAAAAATCTAAGGTGTTTGGCGGCGAAATTATAGTTAATAAAATTGGTAGCGCTGGCAAGGTTTACTTAATGCCACATCTAAATCGTCCCGTTTCATTAGGGATGAATGCATTTTTGATCAGGTTCAACAAAGCTTTAAATTCAGTTTTTGCATACTATTTTTTGACATCTGACATCGGAACACAGCGGATTCATAATTTAGTACAAGGCGCTGTTACAAAAACAATTACAAAGAATGCCATTAGAAGCATCAGAATCCCCATAGTACATATTAACCTCCAAAACCAATTTGCCACCGTCGTCGAAAAAATTGAAGGAATCAAATCCCGCTATCAACAAAGCCTGACCGATCTGGAAAGTCTCTATGGCGCGCTAAGCCAGAAGGCGTTCAAGGGCGAGCTGGATTTGTCGCGGGTGCCGCTGCCGACAGAAGGCCCTGAAATAGCGGAGGATGTAAAATTGGAAGCAGAGGAAAAACAACCTAATAAAAAAAGGGCAGGTACAATTAATGCGTAACATAAACAAAAGGGTTGAAAAATGAGTACAACGACTCTTGGCCGTTTACAGAAAGTTGAATTGCGCGAGGCCTGGACGTCTGAGTCCGGCGATTTTACTCCCTGGCTTGCAAAAGAAGAAAACTTGAACCTTCTGGGTGAAGCCGTCGGTATAGAACTGGAACTGGAATCGCAAGAAAAAGAAGTTGGACCATTCCGGGCGGACATTTTGTGTAAAGACACAGCTACGGACAATTGGGTGTTAATCGAGAATCAGCTTGAACGCACCGACCATACACATCTCGGCCAGTTGTTAACATATGCGGCTGGTCTGAATGCGGTAACGATTGTATGGATTACTGAACGATTCACTGCCGAACACCGTGCTGCTTTGGACTGGCTTAATGAAAGAACCGATGAAAAAATAAATCTTTTTGGACTGGAAATAGAATTATGGCGCATTGGTGATTCACCGATTGCCCCAAAATTCAACATCATCAGCCAGCCAAATGATTGGTCGCGTACTGTGCAGAAGGCAGCGGCGGGTGATGGCGAAATATCCGCTCATAAACAATTCCAATTGAAGTTCTGGATAGCATTTAAACAGTACATGGAAGAAAAGGGGAGTTTTATTCGATGCCAGAAACCGTTGCCGCAACACTGGACCAACCATGCGATTGGAAGAACAGGCGTTCATTTGGACTCTATTGTTTCGCTTTGGAACTCGGAAACGGGTATCAAAGGACCCGAAATTCGTGCAGAACTTTATCTTGATGGGCCAAATGCAAAGCGGGAATTTGCCGCATTGGAGATGCATAAAGCAAGTATTGAAAAGGAGTTAGGTTTTTCGCTTAAATGGCACAATCCCGAAAATAAGGCAGCGTGCCGGCTCTATGCTAGTGTAGTGCGTCTAACGCTTCTTTACATTTAGCGATCTTTGCCAATATTTTATCCACCGGTGCACTCCAGACGAACACTTGAGGATTTTGGTTGTGATTTTCCAAATATTCGTTGATGGCTGCAATCAATTCCGGAACGCTGGAGAAAGACCCGCGCCGGATACGTTTGTCGGTGATTTCGCGGAACCAGCGCTCGACCATGTTGAGCCACGAACTGGAGGTCGGCGTAAAATGCAGATGAAACCGCGGATGGCGCTTGAACCAATCCTTGACTCGCGGGTGTTTGTGTGTGGAATAATTGTCCACAATCAGATGAAGATCCCGATCTGCTGGTGTTTGCGTATCGATCTTCTTGAGAAACCGGATAAACTCCTGGTGCCGGTGGCGTGGCATACAATCGCCAATGACCTTGCCGTCGAGTACGCTCAGGGCGGCAAACAATGTTGTTGTGCCGTTGCGTTTGTAGTCGTGGGTTTGCCGTGCTGGAATTCCCGACCTGAGGGGTAGCAGCGGTTGTGTGCGTTCCAGTGCCTGTATTTGGCTCTTTTCGTCTACGCACAGAACCAGCGCCTTTTCCGGTGGGTTCAGATACAGGCCCACAACATCGGTCAGTTTCTCGACAAAGTTTTTGTCGCGACTGAGCTTGAAAGTCTCTATTAAATGGGGTTTGAGGTTGTGCATTCTCCAGATGCGACGGATACTGGCCTCTGATAGATTTTGCGCCTTGGCCATGCTGCGCGTGCTCCAATGCGTGGCATTTTGTGGCTTTGTATGCAAGGTGGCTTCGACAACGGCCTTGATTTTGGCTGGCGTGATACGGTGCTTGCGCCCAGGACGAGGTGCGTCTTTTTCTAGTCCCGCTAAACGCAAGGCCAGAAACCTTTCGCGCCAAAGTTGTATGGTCGGACGCGACAAACCTAACGTTGCGGCAATATCCTGATTGCTCAAACCGTTTACGTCCATAAGAATGATCTTGGCACGTTGAACTTGTCTTACAGGCAATGAACGGCTTCGTGACCAAGTATCCAATGTCGCTCGTTCCGCAGTTTCGAGTATGATGGGTTTTGTTGTTCGGCTCATGTAGAATCATATTAGATATTCAAGCTTATATGTCAAGCTATTTACGACGCACTACACTAGACAAAATTACGATTTTCTAAATGAGGCACTGTGGCCGGAACAGTTTGAATGGCTACGTATAAAATTGGAAGCAATGCACAAGGTATTTGCGCCAATAATGAAGACTCTGAAATTAAATACACCGTCATAGTTTCAATGTATAAGGATGAACATGAAACCATCGTTCAGCAGACGACCGCCGAATACCTGGAATAAAAGCTCGGCCGTCATTCGGCGGCGACATGCTGTCTCTTCCTTTCATTTGGACTGGCAAAAGGTTGCAATCAGCCGATGATTCACTTGCAATCAGCCGCCACTTCGTCTACAATACGTAGCCATGAAAACCACTGATTTTTATCCCCGTTATCTTCGCCCACGAGTCATGGATGCGTTGGCCGATTCGCCGGTGGTGCTGATTCATGGCCCTCGTCAGTGCGGTAAGACTACGCTGGCCCGTCAGGTGGGAAATGATGAGGGGTTCGTCTATCTCAGTTTTGACGATGATGTCCAGCGGGCGGCGGCACAGGCTGACCCGGTGGGCTATGTCGCCGATTTACCGGAGCGGGTCATTCTGGATGAAGTGCAACGGGTACCAGAATTGTTCACCTCGTTGAAGGCGGCGGTGGATGCCCGGCGGAATCCCGGGCGTTTTATCCTGACCGGTTCGGCAAATGTGTTGCTTGTTCCAAGGTTGGCGGAATCGCTGGCCGGTAGGATGGAGATTCTCCGGCTGCATCCTCTGGCGCAGGTGGAACTTGCACGGGAAGCGGTTGATTTCCTGCCGATGTTGTTCAAGAGCGAGTTCAAGTCGGGGGCTGTCGGCCGACGCCTGGGCCGCGACCTGGTCGATCTCATGACCGCCGGCGGTTATCCGGCTGCGCTGTCGCGCGCCACTCCCCGGCGGAGAGCGGCCTGGTACCGGGATTACAGCGAAACCCTGGTTCAGCGCGATATTCGCGATCTGGCCCGAATCCACCTGATGGATGGTTTGCCGCGCTTGTTGACGCTGGCCGCCGGACAAACCGCACGGTTGTTGAATGTATCCGATCTGGCCGCCCCGTTTCAGGTAAGCCGACCCACGATGCGGCAATATCTGACGCTGCTGTCGCGGATTTTTCTACTGGAGGAGCTGCTGCCATGGTACAGCAACCGGATGAGCCGCTTGATCAAGACACCCAAATTGCATATGGGCGACGCAGGCCTGGTCTGCGCGCTGCTTGGGTTGGATGCCGATAGTCTGTGGCGGGATCGCTTATTGTTCGGGCAGATTCTGGAAACGTTCATCTATCAGGAGCTGAGACGACAGGCAAGTTGGCAGGAAGAGCCGGTGTCCTTCAGCCATTTCCGTGACAAAGACAAGGTAGAAGTGGATTTTGTATTGGAGTCTCATGGCAAATTGGCAGGGATTGAGGTAAAGGCTTCTTCGACAGTTACCAATGAAGATTTTAAAGGCTTGCACAAGCTCCAGCATGCCGTGCAGCAGCGTTTTGCCTCGGGGGTGGTGTTGTATGACGGCGAGGCGGCTGTTTCCTTCGGGAATAATCTCTATGCCGTGCCCATCTCCACGTTGTGGGAGAAAATTTGATGCTCTATAACGAAGACACTCTAGTTCAGCAAACGACCGCCGAATACCTGGAGCAAAAGCTCGGCTGGCAGTCTTTCTATGCTTGCAATTCATAATAACACTATCGCATTCGACAACAAACATCGATACTACTACACACCAATGTCAGCTAAGATATTATTGACATAAAAGACATGGTTTCATATACTTTAACCCACAAAAGGGAAATTTTTATCAAAATCAAATACATAAGGTCTGCAAGAAATGATCTCGCTGTCTCCCGTATCCTGCCTTTGCTTTTGACCGTAGAATATTTCTGCACATACTATAAAGATTGACGTGTCCGGATGGTTATGAACGAAGAAAAAATTCAATCAGACGAAAATGTTGCCGAAAAAGAGAAGCTGAAGACTGAAGAGCCCTCTCTCTATCGGGTCATCCTTCTTAATGATGACTATACAACCATGGAATTTGTGATTCATGTGCTGGAGACAGTGTTCCACAAGCCGCTTCCCGAGGCTACCCGGATAATGCTGAATGTACATAAAAATGGGGTTGGTCTGTGCGGTGTTTACACGCATGAGATTGCCGAAACAAAGGTAGCTGAAGTGCATGCAATGGCGGCCGAAAATCAATTCCCGCTGAAATGCACGATGGAGAAAGAATGATCAATAAAGAGTTGAGCCTGATGCTGGATGCGACTTTCCAGGATGCAAAGAACCGGCGCCATGAATACCTTACTACTGAACATATCCTGTTCGCGCTCGTACATGACGAGCTCGGCATAGACATCATAACGGGCTGTGGTGGCGATGTCGTCAGGATAAAGGAAGCCATCGAGGCATTTTTCGCCAGGAACATACCCACGCTGCCGCCGGGGAAGAGCTCGGAACCTGTGCCTGCCCTCGGCTTCCATAGGGTTATCCAGCGGGCCATAACCCATATCCAGTCGGCGGAAAAGGCGGAGGTCGAAGCAGGCGATCTGTTGGCAGCGCTTTACGGTGAACCCGATTCCTTTGCCGTGCATTTTCTTGAACAGGAAGGCATCTCACGTCTTGATGTGCTGAATTATATATCCCACGGCAGCGCGGGCTTAAGCAGGTTTCAACAGCACGAATCGCCGTCTGAAGAACCGACTCGCGAATCAGCCCCCGGCCAAACGGAGCCGAAGCGGCCCGTGTCGCAAGATCCCTTGAAACTCTATACCATTAACCTGAATGAAAAGGCTGCCGCAGGAGAGATAGATCCGCTGGTAGGCCGTGAAGACGAGCTTAAGCGTACCATACAGGTGCTCTGCAGGCGCCGGAAAAACAATATCGTGTTCGTCGGTGAGCCGGGTGTCGGCAAGACGGCGCTTGTTGAAGGTCTTGCGCTGAATATTCACCGGGGTTCCGTGCCTGATCCGCTCAAGGATACGACCATTTACTCGCTCGACATGGGAGCGTTGCTTGCAGGCACAAAATACCGGGGCGATTTCGAGGCACGCTTGAAGGCCACTATAAAGGATCTTGTAAAGATTACCGGCGGCATACTCTTCATTGATGAGATTCATACTATTGTCGGAGCGGGAGCAACAAGCGGCGGTTCGATGGATGCATCGAACATATTGAAGCCGGTACTGAATTCCGGCAGACTGCGCTGCATCGGCGCCAGTACGTATGAGGAATTTAAAAACCATTTCGAGAAAGATCGCGCCCTTTCAAGGCGGTTCCAGAAGATAGAAATTTACGAGCCCACCATAGAGGAAACGGTTGATATATTGAAAGGTCTGCGTTCCTATTATGAGGAGTTCCATGGTGTCCGTTATACAGACTCTGCAATCAAGACTGCCGCCGAACTTTCCGCAAAATATATAAACGAAAAATTTATGCCGGACAAGGCCATTGACGTGATAGACGAGGCAGGCGCCACGCGAAAGCTGCGAGGCTGCGGCAAAGGAAAACTTGTGGTCGGCGTAAAAGAAATCGAGGGCATTGTCGCCCATATCGCCAGGATACCCTCCCTGAACATATCCGCGTCCGATACAGAGAAATTGAAGGATCTGGAAGCGGAACTGAAAGCTGCGGTCTTTGGACAGGACAGCGCCATCCATTCGCTGGTCTCTGCCATCAAGAGATCGCGCGCCGGGCTTGGCATTCCCGAGAGGCCGATTGGCGCCTTCCTCTTCGCGGGGCCGACGGGTGTCGGCAAGACGGAAGTCTCAAAGCAAATGGCAAACGTGCTCGGTGTAAAATTCATCCGCTTTGATATGAGCGAATATATGGAAAAGCATACTGTATCGAGGCTAATAGGAGCGCCCCCGGGCTATGTCGGTTTTGACCAGGGCGGCATGCTGACCGATGAGATAAGGAAACATCCATACTCCGTGCTGCTGCTCGATGAGATCGAAAAAGCGCACCCCGACATCTTCAGCATATTGCTGCAAGTGATGGATTACGCTACACTGACGGACAATAATGGGAAGAAGGCCGACTTCCGCAATGTCATCCTCATAATGACGTCCAATGCGGGCGCAAAAGAGATGGATATGGGCGCCATAGGATTCGGCGACAGAAAAGCCGATGCCAGATCAAAAGGCGGCGAGGCGATAAAAAAACTCTTTAACCCTGAATTTAGAAACCGGCTGGACGCGATCATTACCTTCAACTCGCTCACTCCTGCAGTTATGAAAAAGGTAGTCGATAAATTTATCAGTGACCTGGGCAGGCAGCTCGGGGGGAAAAAGGTGAAGATAGAAGTTACCGATGCCGCCAGGAACTGGCTTACCGAAAATGGGTACGACGATAAATTCGGCGCAAGGCCTCTGTCGAGGCTTATTCAGACGGAGATCAAAGATGCCCTCTCCGAGGAACTGCTTTTCGGTAAATTGAAAAAGGGCGGCAGTGTAACGGTTGACCATAAAGAAGGACGCCTCGAATTCAATTATCGCCCTCTTGATTAAATTAACAGCATGACCGTTTACAGATTGACCAAAGAACTCGTTTTTCCGCCGCCCGAACTGGCCGACGACGACGGCTTGCTCGCCGTTGGCGGCGATCTGAGCGTTGACCGGCTGGTGCTCGCCTATTCGATGGGGATCTTCCCCTGGTATTCCAGCAAATCTCCCGTTCTCTGGTGGTCGCCTGATCCCCGCATGGTCTTATTTCCGAAAGAACTGAAGGTCTCGCGCACCCTGCGACAGACTATGAAAAAAGGCATTTATCGCATCACAACCAATGCCGCTTTTGAAGATGTCATCAGCAACTGTGCCACCATAGCCAGAAAGGGAGAAAACGGCACATGGATAACCGATGATATGATAGAGGCATATATTCGCCTGCACAAGGCCGGTTATGCCCACTCCGTCGAGGCATGGGACGGCGCTGAACTTGCCGGCGGCCTCTATGGAATAGTGATGGGCAAGGTGTTCTTCGGTGAATCGATGTTCGCCAAAAAGAGCGACGCGTCAAAGGTTGCCTTTGCCACTTATGCCGTACAGCTTGCGGAAAAGGGATTTGAACTGATCGACTGCCAGGTGACCACGGAACATATGAAAAGATTCGGCGCAAGAGAAATCACACTTGCCGAGTTTATCAAACATTTAAGAA
>CAZRMB010000038.1:8332-14415 GCA_964600925.1 uncultured Syntrophomonas sp. | reverse complement strand
CTTTTATTCATTTTGCCCCCGGCATCAAGACGGGAAGCAATCATTTTGACGGACAAGATCGATTCAGTATGGATCGAGTACCTTAAAGGACATCTGCTCGTATCTGTGCTGGTGGGAGTGGCTACCGGTATAGCCGCCATGATCATAGGTGTGGATTTTGCACTGGTAATCGGAATCATCGCCGGTCTGACCAATCTGGTGCCCTATTTTGGCCCGTTTTTGGGCGGCATTCCAGCCATTATTCTGGCCCTGGCTCAATCATGGCAGGATGGACTTTATATGACTGGTGCCATCATTCTTATCCAACAGCTTGAATCCAATTTGATTACCCCAAAAATAATCGGGGACAAGCTCGGTATGCACCCGTTGATCATTGTTTTTGCTTTACTGGCAGGCGGTGAACTACTCGGTATTTTGGGCATGTTGATTGCTGTGCCGCTGACTGCTGCGCTGCGAATCATTGTATCTTTTGCCTATTTAAAATTTGTAGAATGAGCAAGTTTATTGACATAGCTGTTTGAATCTATGAAAATAGTATAGTTAGGAAAGAATTCAAGGGATAGAGGAGGCCAATCTGGTGTTGACTAGCAGTGAAATACGTCAAAGTTTCTTAAAATATTTTGAAAATAAAGGTCATACGATCGTGGAGAGTTCTTCACTGGTTCCGGTGAATGACCCCACTTTACTATTTACCAATGCTGGCATGAATCAGTTTAAAGATGTTTTTCTGGGGATCGATCGGCGCAGTTACATAAGAGCCACTACCTCGCAAAAATGCGTTCGGGCGGGTGGAAAACACAATGACCTGGATACGGTGGGACGGACCCCGCGGCATCATACGTTCTTTGAAATGCTGGGCAATTTTTCATTCGGAGATTATTTCAAGTCTGATGCGATCAAATATGCCTGGGAATATCTTACCGAAGAAGTCAAACTGCCCAAAGAAAAACTGTGGATTACAATTTTTGACGACGACGATGAAGCAAATCAATTGTGGCAGCAGGTCGCGGGAGTTCCTGCTGATCGAATTATCAGGATGGGGGAAAAGGATAATTTCTGGAGCATGGGCGATACCGGTCCCTGTGGCCCGTGCAGTGAGATTCATTATGACCGTGGAGTGGAATACTCCTGTGGTCACCCCCAATGTGGACTGGGGATTTGCGATTGCGATCGCTGGATGGAAATCTGGAATCTGGTATTCATGCAATATAACCGGGATGAGCAGGGGGTTATGACACCTTTGCCCCGACCCAGTATTGATACCGGCATGGGACTGGAAAGGATCAGTTCGATTCTGCAAGGAGTTCAAAGTAATTTTGACACTGATCTGTTTGTACCGCTAATCGACGCAGTTGAAAAGTTGACCGGCAAAAAATATGACCGGGGGGAAGGCGGATTTGCTTTCCGGGTCATTGCCGACCATAGCCGGGCTTGCACCTTTTTGATTGCGGATGGTGTTTTGCCCAGCAATGACGGACGTGGTTATGTACTGCGCCGGATTCTGCGCCGGGCGGTACGCTTTGGCCAGTCGCTGGGAATCAATGAACCTTTCCTATATAAAAATGTGGATGTTGTTTGCGAAATGATGGCTGAGGCTTATCCGCAGTTAAACGAAAAGCGGGATTTCGTTAAGGATGTCATCCGCCTGGAAGAAGAACGCTTTTTGGTAACTTTGACTGAAGGCGTGAAAAAAGTTGCCGAGATTATAAAAGCAGCGCAAAGCAAGGGTATGAATGCGATCAGTGGCGAAGAAGCTTTCATGTTGTACGATACGTATGGATTTCCCCTTGATCTGACTGAAGATATGGCCGAGGAAAACCATTTCACCGTGGACAAGGACGGCTTTACCCGGATGATGGAAGATCAGCGGCGACGGGGCAAGTCTGCGCATAAGAACGAGAACGCTTTTGCCAGAGATCAGCTTTTCGCTGAGCTTTTACAAACGATCCCCCCCAGCAGTTTTTGCGGATATACAAGGTTTCAGGATGACTCCCAGGTATTGGCCATTTTTAAAAATGATGAAAGAGTCGAATTTGCAGCTGATGCTGATATTATCATAGTGACCTCCAGCACGCCCTTCTATGCTGAAAGCGGAGGAGAAGTAGCTGATACAGGCACAATCACTGCGGCCGGTGGTCAAATGGAAGTAATCGATGTACAGAAAATAGCCGGCTGGATTCTCCATTTCGGCAAACTATCCGGCAGTATGCACCAGGGCGATGAGGTCCGCATGGAACTGGATTCGGCTCGTCGTATGGATATTTCCAGAAACCATACCGCAACCCATCTTTTACATCGTGCTTTACGTATGACCGTCGGTGAACATGCCCAACAGAAGGGATCTTTGGTTGAACCGGAAAGATTGCGTTTTGATTTCTCGCATTTAAGTTCGTTGAGTGATGAGGAATTATCTCAGGTTGAAAAGATAGTAAATGAAGCGATTCTTACCATGTATCCGGTCACAACCAGTTTGAACAGTCTTGATAAGGCCAGGGAAATGGGTGCAACCGCCTTGTTTGGAGAAAAATACGGCGACGAAGTCAGAGTGGTTGAAGTAAGTGATTTCAGCATGGAACTCTGCGGCGGAGCTCATGTCACCAATACCGGACAGATTGGTCTTTTTAAGATCGTAAGCGAAGGCAGTGTCGGCTCGGGGTTAAGACGTATTGAGGCCATGACCGGCAGGGCAGCCCTGCAGTATTTAAATCACTGCGAAAACCAATTGAAATCAGCAGCGACGATCCTGCGCACCGTGCCGACAGAAGTACCGGGCCGGATAGAAAACTTGAATCAAAATCTCAAGGAGAAAGAAAAAGAAATTGAAGCTTTGAAAGCTCGTTTATCCAAAGCTTCTGTTGAAGAAATACTGGAGAAGGCCTACGAATACAATGGGGCCAAAATACTGATCGCGGCTACCGATAGTGCGGATGCCAACAATCTGCGTCAGAACGCTGAAATGTTAAAAGATAAGCTGGGGTCGGCAGTTGTCATCCTGGCTGCCATAATTGAGGATAAAGTTGCCCTGGCAGGCTTTGCCGACAAGGAAACAGTTTCACGAGGGATTCATATCGGCAAGATCATTGGGGCGGCTGCCAAAATAACCGGTGGCGGCGGCGGAGGACGACCCGACATGGCTCAAGCGGGCGGCAAGGATATTGCTAAAATCCAGGAAGCACTTGATACGGCCAGAAAAATGGTAGAAAATTCTTTAGCCTGAACGAAGGGATTGGAGATGCTGATGTCGAAATAGATTCAAGTAAGGGGGGTGCAGCGATGCCTCAGAACCCAAACGAACATACCGTCAGTTTTAAATGGGAAAAAGATGACGAGAATCTGGTGCAGACAATTTTGAAAGACGTTTATTCCGCACTGGAGGAGAAAGGATACAACCCTATTAACCAGTTGGTAGGATACATGATTTCAGGAGATCCTGCTTACATAACCAGTCACCAGCAAGCACGTAATCTGATTTGCAAAGTCGATCGCGATGAAATCATGGAGGTCCTGATAAAAAATTATCTGGGGAAATAGAAACTACAACATAAAGGTGAAAACATTGAGGTTTTCGCCTTTTGTGTCTTGGTCAAAATGAGGTGTTGATTTGATTTACAGACCTCTGGGCAGAACCGGCCTTTTTGTGTCACAGCTCTGCATGGGTGTACTTACGATCGGCCCGCTGCAGAACAATTTGACTTTGCAGGCTGGAGCCGAAGTGCTGGTTTATGCCCTGCGGGCAGGCATAAATTTTTTCGATACCGCCAAGATCTATAACACATATCCCTATATCAGGAAAGCGATTGAAATCAGCGGGATCAGACCTGTCATTTGCAGCAAATCCTATGATTACACTTATGAAGGAATGAAGCAAAGCCTGGAGGAAGCCCTGGATGAAATGGGCATTTCCTATATTGATATCTTTATGCTGCATGAGCAGGAAAGCATGCTTACCCTCAAAGGACACCGACCTGCCCTGGAATACCTGTTGGAAGCAAAAGAAAAAGGGCTGGTCAAATCAATCGGCATGTCCACCCATTCCGTGCAGGGTGTTTTAGCCGGCGCACAATCGCCGGAGATTGAAGTGATCCATCCGCTGATCAATATTCGGGGTTTAGGAATAATGGACGGTTCACGGGAGCAAATGCTGGCTGCTATCCGTTATGCTCGTTTAAAAGGCAAAGGGATTTACGCCATGAAAGTTATCGGGGGCGGCAACCTGAACCGGGAAGCATATACTGCTTTTAACTACATAGCCTGCAATACGAAAATTGATAGTATGGCAATCGGTATGAAAAGCCGTGCCGAAATAGACCTTAACATTGCCTGGGCGGAAGGACGCCGCCAACCAGAGCTGGAAGAACTGGTTGCCAATCAGGAGAAGCGTCTGCTGATCGAAAGCTGGTGTGAAGGTTGTGGTAGCTGCATAGAGCACTGCCGTTATGGAGCTTTGCAGATCAATTCTGAAGGAGTTCTGGATGTGAAAAAAGATGCTTGTCTTTTATGTGGATATTGTGCAAGGTATTGCCCGAATTTCTGTATAAAAATAGTATAGGGAAGGTTTTTTATGAGAATAATGGGCTTAGATGTGGGTGTAAAGCGCATTGGAATCGCCATCAGTGATCCTTTGGGATGGACTGCCCAGGGGCACTCGGTTTTACACCGTACCAAAATGAATCGGGATATGGAAGTTTTGCAGCAGATTTGCCGGGAATATGAAATAGAAGAGATCGTGCTGGGCTATCCACTGAATATGAACGGGACGGTTGGACCAAAGGCGGAAGAAATTAAAGAATTCGGAAAAACTTTGACTGAGTATCTGCATTTGCCCATATCATATTGGGATGAGCGACTGTCAACCGTGAGTGCCCAGCGGCACTTAATTGCTGCTGATGTTTCACGTCAAAAACGTAAAGATGTAATTGACAAACTTGCTGCAGTCAATATATTGCAGGCTTATCTTGACAGGATCAGCAATAAGAAGTTTGACAAAGAAGATAGTGAAAGGATAGAATAGCTTTAGTTTTTTGGAAGGGGTGGAAATATGGATCACGAAGAAGTAATGCAAGATATTCTTGTTCTGGTGGATGAAGAGGGACAGGAGTACGAATTTGAAGTACAGGCAGAGTTGGAGATTGAAGGCGAAACCTACCGGGTACTGATTCCTCTCGAAGTGGATGAGGAAGATGAGGAAGAAGAAGTCGAAGTACTGATCCTTAAAGTCGTACATGACGAAGACGGCAATGAATTTATGGCCGAAATCGAAGACGAAGAAGAATGGGAAATGGTTGCCGATGCCTGGGACGAACTGATGGATAGTGAAGACATTTAATGAATAAAAAGAAGCTGCCCGGCTTCTTTTTATACTTTTGACAGAAATATTATTATTGATGTAAACGTAAATTATTAAGCAGGTATGCCATCAAGTATGTTGTTGGGGGTTTGGAGTTGAATAAAAAATTCTACACGTCAAGGCTGGTTCAGATAGCCTTGATTCTGCTTGTCGCATTGGCAGTTCTAGCCCTGTTGTTTATCAATCATTATTATTTAAGCGATGACTTCAGACCGGGTGCAGCGATTGCAGGTATGACAGTTGCCGGTTCTGACAGGGAAGAGACGGAAAATCTGCTTGCTCAGCAGCTTGAAGGCATTAATGACATGCCGGTCACCTTTGCTTATCAGGGCAGCGAAGATAGAACCAATTTAGGAGCATTGATCAAACCGCTGAATATGGAAATGATGGTTGCATCTGCTTGGGCAAAAGATCGTTCCCAAAGCTGGTATCATATTGTTGCCAATATAGTTATGCAGCGTACGGTCAACTATCCTCTGTTGCTTGAGTATAATTCTGCAGCAACGGATGACTTGCTGCGCAAATGGAACGCTAAATGGGCTGTTCCGTTCCATGATGCCGTGCTGGAAATGGATAAAAGCAAGGGATTGATTGTTACTCCCGGACAGATTGGGATGAAAGTTGACAAGATTGCGACCTTTAAAATACTGCCAACCGAGATGGAATATATTCCTGATGGGATAAGCGGGGATATTGTAATGGAAAAACAATATCCCAAAGTCGATGAAAAAACACT
>CAZRMB010000038.1:4882-8232 GCA_964600925.1 uncultured Syntrophomonas sp. | reverse complement strand
ACTCTCTACAATGCTTGCCTGCTGGCGGGGCTGGAGATCGTGGAGCGACACAATCATAATCTCACGGTGGCTTATGTGCCCATCGGGCAGGACGCAACCGTATCATACGGAACCCAGGATTTCAAATTCAAAAACAATACCACTTCCCCTGTTTATGTGCGAGTAGTAGCCGTTGGAGGATATCTGACCGTTACGATTTATGGAGATACCAATTTTAAACAAAAAATTGAAATTTCCAATATCATAGATCAATCGACTCCTTTTGAGACCGTTACCCTGGCGGATAAAACCCTGCAGCCCGGCGAATCAAAGCTTGATCACAACGGCCAGAACGGTTTCGTGGTCAGGTCTTTCAGGATTTTTTATGACAGCAACGGAGAGAAGGCAAAATCAGAGTCGCTGGGACGCAGCGTTTATAAACCGCTGAATAAAACGATACTGGCCGGTCCGA
Organism: uncultured Syntrophomonas sp.; assembly: GCA_964600925.1. GTDB lineage: Bacteria > Bacillota > Syntrophomonadia > Syntrophomonadales > Syntrophomonadaceae > Syntrophomonas_B. The sequence goes on along the minus strand of CAZRMB010000038.1, from coordinate 7,781 downwards.
CAGTTGAGGAGAAGCCGACGACGGAAGGAGAAACTACCGTCGAAGAAGAACCTCCGGCTGAAAGCGATGTTCCGGAGCCAAACACCTCAGAAGAGACGACTGACCCTGCCCCAACAGAAAATCAGGAGCAGGAGACAGCCAATCAACAGGAAACGGTGGTTGAATAACAGCAATTACCATAGATAAGACAGGTGAAAAAGGATGCGTGAACCGCAATTGCAGCAGGCAAAAATCAAAGTAAAGATTGTTTCGCTGGGAATCATATTTCTAGTCCTGCTGTTGCTGGGCGGTCAAATTATCTCCAGACAACAATACCAGCCTGTCGATGCCAACGATAAAACGAAAATCGAACTAAGCATTCCGGAAGGGAGCAGTGCCAATCAAGTTGCCGGTTTGCTGAAAGCCAAAGATCTGATCCGCAGTGAAAAAGCTTTTCTCAAATATTGCCGCCAGGAAAATCTGGACGCCAGGTTAAAAGCCGGATCCTTCAGTCTGAGCCGCAGTATGAGTGTAAAGGAAATAAGCAACCAGTTGGTCGAAGGCCAAAATTTAAAAAATTCCATTACCATACCTGAAGGGTATACCGTAAAAGAAATAGGAAAGCTTTTACAGGAAAAGAAAAATATCAGTCCGCAAGAGTGGCAAAAGGCTCTGCAGGACGACTACGATTATGAATTTCTGCCTTCCAAAAATAGTGCCAATCGCCTGGAGGGTTATCTGTATCCGGATACTTATGTATTTGCAGAACAGGCTGACGCACACACCATAATCGAGCATATGCTGGACAATTTTCAATCACATTGGAACAAAGAATTTGCCCAGCCTATAAAAGGCAGGGATCTTGACCAGCATGATGTAGTGATAATCGCTTCACTTATTGAACGGGAAGCGCAGCAGGCAGATGAACGCAAACGCATCGCCGGAGTCATCTATAACCGGCTGGCGATTGACATGCCGCTGCAGATCGATGCCACTGTACTCTACAGCCTGGGCACCCACAAAAACAAAGTTGATTACGCTGATCTGAAAGTAGATTCCCCCTATAATACTTATTTATATCCCGGGCTGCCGGCCGGTCCCATCTCCTGCCCGGGCAGTGCTTCCATTGCGGCGGCTCTGCAACCGGAGAAGAACGACTATTATTATTACGTTTCCCGGGGGGATGGAAGTCACCAGTTTTCCAGGACTTTTGCCGAACATCAGGCTGCCATCAACAAGTATTCACCGTAACCAAATCCACATGTCGCGCAAGCAAGAACCGTCCCCGACCACTAAAAAAGTCACTTAAATATGTCATGCTGAGCGCCAGCGAAGCATCTCATAGCGAATAAATGTCAATAAAGCTGCATTCTTGATGAGATCCTTCGTCACCTTCGGCTCCTCAGGATGACAAGATAGGTACTTTTTTAGTAGTCTCGAACCGTCCCTGACTTGCGTTAGTTATATTACAAAGGATTGTTTTAATGAAACGAGCGGAATTGCTTCTCCCGGCGGGAGATCTTGATAAACTTAAAACTGCCGTACTCTTTGGCGCCGATGCAGTATACGCTGGCGGCAAGGAATACAGTCTGCGGGCTGCTGCCGGCAATCTGAGCCTTCCAGAAATGAGCGAAGGCTTAAATTTTGTGCATGAGAACGGCAAAAAGATGTATGTGACCGTCAATATACTGGCTCATAACCGGGATTTAAAGAATCTGCCCGCCTATCTCGAAAGCCTGGCGCAAATGGAAGTGGACGGATTAATCGTTGCCGATCCTGGCGTTATGAGAATGGCCCGTCAATATGCGGCGCATATCCCCATAACCGTAAGCACGCAGGCTAATATAACCAATTATGAAGCAGCGGCTGTTTATCGCGACCTGGGTGCCGAGCGCCTGGTCCTGGCCCGCGAATTGTCCTTGCCGGAGATCATTGCTATTAAAGAAAAAGTTGGGATTGAAGTGGAGATGTTTGTGCACGGAGCCATGTGTGTTTCCTATTCAGGCCGCTGCCTCCTCTCCCATTATATGACCGGACGCAGTGCCAATTCAGGCGAATGTGCCCATCCCTGTCGTTATCAATATCAACTGGTGGAAGAAAAACGACCCCACGAATATTATCCGATCGAAGAAGATGAGCGCGGCAGTTATATATTAAACTCCCGTGACCTTTGCCTGCTTTCTTATCTACCCCAGCTGGCCGAGGCAGGAATTGATTCATTCAAGATCGAAGGCAGAATGAAGAGTGCCCTTTACGTTGCGGTCACGGCTTCTGTTTACCGCCAGGCGCTGGATGCTTTTTATCAATCTGGCCAAGAATACAGCCAGACCCAGCTGCAGAACTGGATGGAGGAATTGCAGTCAGTTGCCACCCGGCCCTTTACCAATGGCTTTATCGAAGGTGAGTCGCCGGAGCTGCAGGATATTAATCGCACTGCGCAAACGCGGCGGGTCGATTTTTGCGGCATTGTCAGGGGTTACGATCGTGAACGGGAATGGCTTGAAATTGAACAGAGAGCCAATTTTGGACCGGGAGAAGCTTTGCAGCTCATGCTGGCAGATGGTCGTATTCTGGATCTTGATCTTGAGGTTTTATATGATGAAAAAGGCAACACCCTTGATCGGGCCCGCCATGCCAAGCAACGGGTTTATGTTTCTTTCCCACAGGAAATTGCATCTGGCTCCATTTTACGAAGGGTGATCAGATAATTGAAAAATCAGATTTATGCCAGGCTGCAGCCTGAAAAAATAGATATGCTCACCAAATTGATCGAAGCCTATGATCATATAGGGATCGTATCAACACTTGACCAGTCCCGGGGTCTGGTTGTGATCAGATCAACCGAAGACTGCCTGCCCGAGCTGGAAGAAATCCTGCACCATCTTCCTTTTCCCATCGAATTATTTTTTGACCAGCCTGA
>CAZRMB010000038.1:0-4782 GCA_964600925.1 uncultured Syntrophomonas sp. | reverse complement strand
TTGACACACAGGTATAAGCCTTCCTCTTAATGCCAATCCTTAGAAGAGAAAATATTCTCCTGCATATTTAACCGGAGGGCTGTAGCTTGCTAAAACGAATCTATTTTATGATGGGCTTTTTTCTTGTCATATTTTCTCTTCTGCTGGCAAGAATTTTCTACTATCAGATTGTCAGAGGTGAAGAGCTGACTGCCCAGGTAGTGAAAATGCGCAGTCAATCGGTTGCCATGCGTGAATTTCCCCGCGGCGAAATTTTCGACCGTAATCAGCATGCCTTAACCCAAAATACTGGTTCCTACAGCCTGTACTGCCGTGTCCAGGCAATTCCAAAACGAGACGGGTCACAGGTATCAGGCTGTCGCGAGCTGGCTGCCTGGCTGGCTGGAAGACTGGATGGCGGTGATCAAAATGAAATATATAATCTACTGATGAAGGCAATCACTCAGAAAAAGCTGCTGATAAAGCTGCGCCCGGATCTCAGTGATGCAGAAATCAGAATTTTGCAGGCAGTGCCACATCCAGCCCTGGAAATCGTACCGCAGTTGAAACGTTACCGTCAGGATGGTTTTTTGGCGCATATAATCGGTTATGTCAGTGCGAGCGGTATTGACGGACAAGCAGGGCTGGAGAGAAGTTACAATCAACTCCTGCAAAAAGGCGGAAGCAGACAGGATGTTTTGTTGTTGCAGGATGGCCGCGGGCAGGCTATTCCCGGGATCAATTTAAAAGTCAGAAGTGAGGACAAGGACAGGAATGCGCTGGTTCTGACGATTGATGCACGGGTGCAGCAGTTGGTAGAGGACATCATGAATAAAAATATAGCCAGAGGCGCGGTGGTGGTTATGGATGTGCACAGTAAAGAAATCCTGGCCATGGCCAGTCGTCCAACCTACAACCAGTACCGGGTGAACGAATATTTGTCCGATCTGCAGAGCCCGCTCATGAACCGGGCGCTTAGCAGTTATTATCCCGGCTCACTATTTAAAATTGCGGTCAGTACCGCCATCGTTGAAGAAAACCTGGTTATGCCAGGAGAGACATTTGTCTGCAGTGGCAAGTATGTATTTAATGATGATTTGGCTATCAACTGCTGGAAAGAGGAAGGCCACGGTAAATTGAGCTTTGAACAGGCTTTTGCCAGATCCTGCAATCCAACTTTCATCAGCCTCGGGTTAAGACTGGGGAGAAATCAATTGTTGCAGTACGTTGATAAACTTCATTTGACCAGCACCGAGTTGATCGGCATGCCGGGACAGCAAAAAGATAGCTATGTCAGCATTGATCCTGGAGATGCCGCGTTGGCCAACGCTTGTCTCGGCCAGAGAGGCGTTATGCTGACTCCCTTGCAGATCGCTTCCTTGCTTTCAACTGTAGCTGATAATGGATATTGGTCCCCGCCGCGCCTTGTCCAATATACACTGGATGAGTCAGGTCAGCGCAAGGAACTTGATTCTCCGAGCGGGGAACAGGTGATTAGATTGGAGACTGCACAAAAAGTACAATCCATGTTGAAAAAGGTTGTCTCGGAAGGGACCGGTCAAACTGCACGATTGTCCGAGGTCGGAATTGCCGGCAAAACGGCCACCAGCCAAACCGGCAGGATCAAGGAAAATGGTGAGGAAGTTCTGAATACCTGGTTTGCCGGTTATCTGCCGGCTGATGAGCCGCGTTGGGCAATTGTGGTTTTGGCTGAAGAAGGAAAATCAGGAGCGGAGAGCTGTGCTCCGGTTTTTAAAGAAATTGCCCGGGGGATTCTGGAAATAAACCCCTGATGCATCATCGATCAGCTTTCATGATTGATCGGATTCGATCATTTCCCAGACCCGATGTCTGATAAAGAGATCCAGTAAATCTCCGTCCAACTCACCGTCTTTGACCATGAAGCCCAAAATCTTTAATGATTGATCGATGGGCAGTGCCTTTTTATAGGGGCGATCAGCCGCGGTCAGTGCATCGAATACATCCGTTAATGCCAGAATACGGCCTTCAAGAGGAATATCATTGCCTTTCAATCCAAGAGGGTAGCCCTTGCCGTCCAGATGTTCGTGGTGTATACCGGCAAAAAACGGGACGTCCTTAAGTTTGTTCGTAAAAGGAATTTTCTCCAGCATACGCTGGGTGACCTGAACATGGTCCTCCATGATTTTTCTTTCATCTTCCGTCAGGGTGCCTTTGGTGACGGACAGATTGATGAGTTCAGCTTCACTGAGCCAGGGCTGTTCCTGCCCGCATTGATCAATATACCGACGGGCGGCAACCTGCTGCAGTTGTTGCTGTAACTCCCCGTCAACAAAAGTAGCCGGGTTGTCAGCTTTGATTATCAACGCGCGGCTTTGTTCAACCAGCAATTGCTGCTCCGCCCAGTTCTTTTCCAGGGATTCCAGATCATCCTGGCACATGTCGGCAGAAATTATCAGTTCGAGTTTCTTCTCCAGATATTCGCTCCGCCATTTTTGCATAATGTAGTCCAGTCGCTGCATGATCAGCTCCAGATGGCGTTCAATGCGCGAACATTTATTCATTACTTCAAGCGGAGTGGCAATTTTCCCAATGTCATGCAACCAGGCGGACATCAGTAACTGTTTGGTACGAGTCTCATCAAAACTTACCTCTGCCCAGCAGCCATCTTTCTCTGCTGCAATGACGGATGCCAGTGCACCGCTTAAAAGCGCAACTCGTCGGGTATGGTTGGCATTGTAAGGGGTGCGGGAGTCAATCGCGGCGGCCATAACTTCTACAAACGAGTTGAACAATTGCTCAATCTCTCCGATTAGCTGCTGATTGGTAAGCGAAATTGCAGCTTGCGAAGCCAGAGAAGAGATTACTTTCTCGTATTCGGGGGAGAAAGTAATGGGATGCCTGTTTTCATCCAGGGCATTTATCAGCTGCAACACGCCGATCACATCCCCTTCGTGGTTCTCCAGCGGAATGACCAGCATGGAAACAGTGCGGTAGCCGGTAATTTTGTCATAATTTTTGGGGCCGGAAAAATCGAACCCTTCCGCAGCATAGACATCAGGAATATTGACACTTTCATTGCGCAGCGCTACGTAGGAGGAAACATTTTCCATGCGCATCGGCACGGGCGGAAGATTGATGGGATCGTCGCTGCCTCCCTGGAAGGAATGCAACGTTTCATTCTGGGTGATCTTGAAAACCAAAAAGTCGCCATCCCGCAGATAAAGCGTACCAGCATCAGCATTGGTGATGCGGCGGGCTTCGCTGACGATCATTTCCAGCAGACGATTATGATCTTTCTCCATGGAAAGGGCAATACCAATGTTCAGAATGTCTTCGACCTGATGCAGAATATCGGCATTGAAATTTTTCACAGCGTAATCACCATGCCTTCACGAGCAGCAGTTACATTTGCATACAGCCTGCGGGCATCTGCTTCAATACAATCCATGTCATCATCGTTGTGAAAATTGGAATGATGAAATAGGATCAGTTGCTTTGCTTTGGCAGCATGCAACAGTTTGATGCCGGCCTGCCAGGTTGAGTGCCCCCAGCCGATACGGGACGGCAAAGCTCCGCTGCCATAATATTCATCGTCGGTAAAATTGGCATCATAAATAAGTAAATCAGCATTTGCGGCGAATTCAGTCATAGCTTGATCAGTTTGCGGGGTGTGCTCCATATCGGTCATGTAACAACAACTGCGGCCTGCATGATTGACCCGGTAGCAAAGACAGCCTCCGGGATGATTGCTTTCCTGTGTTTTAATCTCGATACCATCGCCCAGATTTAGTGTCAAGCCACTAACCAGTTCATTCATTGTAATTGTGGCACCCATTTGCTCCAGGCTGACCGGAAAATGCTCGTACATCATTTGTCCCCGCATCAAATCGCCAAAATTTAGATTGACTTTGCTTTGCCCGTAAAGGTTAAAACAGTTGCCCTTGATAAAAGCCGGTGCGAAAAAGGGGAAACCCTGAATGTGATCCCAGTGGGTGTGACTGATGAAAATATCACCAGTGATCGGTTGGCTGCCCTTTAACAGTTCCTGCCCCAGCCTGTGAATGCCGGTGCCGGCATCCATGATCAGCAGACGGGAACCAATTTGGATTTGTACACAGGAAGTATTGCCGCCATACCTGACGGTGTGCGCTCCCGGAACCGGTATGGAACCTCTCACGCCCCAGAATGTAATTTTGAAATCCGGTTTGGACATTGCATCAACTTCCTTAACCACAAATTATTTCGGTTAAGCTTTCCTTTGGTCAAGAATTCTGGATATGTCTTCCAGGTCACCATAGAATTCTGTTTCGCGGCTATCTAACTCAGCGCGCAATTCAGCATTTAATTCGGCCCCGGAGTTATAAACTTTTTTGCCCAGCTCGCGGCCTTTTTCCGTAAGATAAAGATTGACCACCCGGCGGTCCTGAGCAAAAAGACGACGTTCAACCAGACCTTCCTTTTCAAGCTTATCAACCATGGTTGTCAGGGAAGAATTATCGATTTGGGCTCGATTGCCGATTTCCGTCAAGGTACAGCCGTCTTTTTCCAGCAAGGAAAAAAGAATAAATGACTGCGCCATGGTTACACCATATTCCTCCAGTGCCTGGCCAATATGTTTTTCAACCCGTTTCACGGTTGATTTTAAGCGGTAGCATATAAAGGTAGTGAAATCCTGCATGGTTTGCTCCTCACGTCTAATTTATTTTGACATCAGATATTATCTGCATTTACTTTATGATGTGCGAACATCAAATTTTTGTCAAGTTGGTTAGGCTGCAGCAGCGCTAAGTAGATTACTGATAAATAATGTTAAATCGAATT
>CAZRMB010000037.1:12909-14506 GCA_964600925.1 uncultured Syntrophomonas sp. | reverse complement strand
TATCCGCCACCAGGGTTGAAGTCGAGCCAACCGGCTCATTGTGAAAATAAATCGGGAATATGGTCTGCAAATCACCAACCCGATGATGATCAATAATTTCCAGTATTTCTGCTTCCTCGACTCCGTCCACAGCCTGCTTCTTTTCATTATGATCAACCAGAATGATTTGTTTGCGCTTCATTTGCAGCAGATTATAACGAGATATTATGCCTAAATAACGATTGTCATCGTCCACCACCGGATAATTGCGAAAGCGCGTGGAAAGCATCATTTTTTTTGCTTCCTCAACTTTTTCATCTTTCTCAAACAAGACCAGATTTCTGGACTTCATAATGGAGGATGCCTTCTTGGCCAATATCTGACGCAATACTTCCGGGCTGTTGTCAATGTCTCTGCCGGTACCCAACGCCTCCAGATATATCATGGCTACATCGCCGATCGTTATCAAACCGAGAAATTTCTGCTTGTCATCCAGCACCGGTACCGTTTTTAATTTATTATTGCGCATGATATTGCCCAACTCAACCAACGTTGTGTCAGCACCAATATAAAGAGAACGTTCATCATCCAGCAGGTCTTCCACGGTGGTACCGACATTGGAAAGGACCATCGGGTGTTCAAATTCCAGATGATCGAGCAATTTTTTCACTTCGTCCCTCAATTCTCCGGCCGCAGCAGCTATATAAACGCCTTTATCGGTGCTCTGCTTGTATACCTTGTAGCTGATCGCAGCCGCAACCGAATCGACATCCGGATTTTTGTGTCCGATAATATATACTGGTTTCATTCAATCCCTCCAACCATATTGTTACACCGGGACGTTCTTTGTGTAACATACTGCAGAACTTCAATTTGTATAAATGATAAATCGTTTCTTCATTAACCTTCTTATGTTACAGAAAGAACGTCCCCGTGTAACACGTGTAACATTAGTTTTGTTCCTGTAAAAACAGGTTGGCGATAAACTGAGCCGCCAGAACATCTTCCAGGGAGTTGCGGCTGGCAGCGATAATGGCCAGTCCTTTGTCCTGGGCGGTGAACATGCTCCTGGCTCGCCGCACGGCCGTCAGCGCCGGTTGAATTCCCTTTTGACTGTAAGTACGGGCTACGGTACCGGTCAGTACCCGCCCCTTCTCTGAAAAAGCTGCATCATAGGCAACTCCGCCGGTATCGGAAACGGCTACCACGATCTTGTCTTTAAAATCAGCCAATTTAGGTGTTTCCGCGCCAATATTGGGAATGACGGCTTCCACCAGGCCCCGTTCACTCTCGATCCCTTTCATCAGCTTCTGACAGCGGGCCAGCCTCTCTTCGTCACTTCCTACCCGTGGTTCAGCCACCACAATGATCCCCTGTCCGGCGGCGCGGGCCAAACGGGCAGCCTGGCGGCCAATCTCCTCGGGCATCACTTTGACCGGGGCCCGGGTAAAATCAGGGCTTGCCCCCAGGACAGCATATGCCCCTGCATCAAGCGCGCTTTCGAGTGTGGTAGACATATCAATGACATCAACAATCATGACCAGCAGACCCGCTCGCGCCGCTTCCTGGGCGCCGCTGGCATCACTGTCAACGATTATCCTGCGCAGCATTTCCATCC
>CAZRMB010000037.1:11027-12809 GCA_964600925.1 uncultured Syntrophomonas sp. | reverse complement strand
TATTGCCTGACCATAATGATATTCTCCTCTTCATCCAGCGCAATAATGGCTACTGCCCCGGCATGCTCCACGATTTCCCGGGTGCTCACCCGGGAATCCGGTAAAAGCACATCATCAACCCGAAGCTTGATGATTTTGCCTGTGAAGATTTCACTGCTGCTTATCGTCTCTTCTTTCAAGTCCATCATTCTACCTCCCGGTATATTTTTCCATCTATTGCATATCCTATTGCTGAGGTGATGTTTTGTGGAAATGACAGTGCAAACAAATTCCGTATATTTTTTTGGTCAGGTAAAGGATCTGACCGATTTTCTATCCTCCTGGCCATCTGAATTAACATTGGCCGAATTTATCCGTCTGCATATGAATTAATTCTGCTGCTTCCGTTTAAGCCTCACGCAGATAATGAGGTGACTTGCCTTCCGCCAGGCGGACAGCCGTCAAGGCAGCGGCTCCCAGGCTTAAGAAAAATGTCCGGTCTTCCTCGATGCTTCGCCCCATGGTGGTCATTTTAAGACCGCAATTTTGCATCACGGCAAGGCAGGCGGTTGCATCCTCCATACAAATTTTATGCTTTTCCATCAATTTGGTGCTGCGCAATTGCTGCATAATATAGTCACTCTGCGCATCATCCAAAAAGGGCAGCGGTACCAGAACCGGCACCTTGCATATGCGAGTCAGCACAGTCAGGCTGTGGTGGCTGATGCCTTGGTGACGATCACGCTGGTCAGCAAAACTGATGCGCGGTACGGCCACCGGAATACCGTTCAAGCTGTCGACCGCATTGAGAATGTCACCCTGTTCCACTCCGGTAAATCCCCATTTGGTTCCTGTGCCAACGATCCCCGGTCCCATACTGACGATAATCACATCTGCCTTCAGCACCTTGCGGGCGGCCAGCATAGCCGAGTAAATATTGACAGCTTCCAGGTCACCCCCGAAGGCATGCCCGCAAGTGACGGTTCCGACCAACAGTTCCTTGTTTTTGAGCCACTCAACGTTCTGGCTGAAAGCCAGCGGCAAAGCTGCGCCATCGGTCATAACGTAGGCCACTTTCAGTTTTGCATGGGCAGCCAGGCATACACAAAGCGGTGCCAGCATCGAATGCAGGGTAGCCACTAAAACCGGAATCCCCTCCAGACTATCAGCCTCTGCCATCGTCTCATGCCAGGGACTGTCCTCTTCTTCGACCGCCAGCACCTTTAACTGCATCGGAGTATAGCGCAGTTTCATAATATGTCCTCCGGGCGTAAGTTCATGTCCGCCGGAATCAGCTTTGCTGATAATATAGTGATAGCCGCCGCTGCCCAGCGATAAAGCCATGGCGGTCGTATTGAGCAGGACCTCGTCTCCTGGTTTAATATCCTCTGTCAGGGCAGTGTAAGCGATACATTTTTCCTCTCGCCCGTCCACCTCGGCCAGAAAACCATTGATTCCGGGACGGGAAAATATTTCTTTGATGATTCTGGCTCTTCTGCTTTGAATCATACTGCCCTCCTATTGCATATCAGCCAGATACTGCTGAATGATGGCCAAAACCAATTCGGCATCATCGACCAGGTCTTTGACCTTAATAAATTCATCACTGGTATGCACATTGCTCATGCCTGTGCCCAGATTGGCACAACGTATATGATTGCCGTTGACAATAGCTGCATCGCTGCCACCGCCGGTACTGACCAATTCCACCTTCAGTCCCAGTCCTTGGGCTGCTTTTTGGGCCAGGCTAACGACTTTTTCATTTTCATCCAAACTTATTTCAGGATAGAGAAATTTGATCAC